>JAZRDC010000025.1:0-43009 GCA_045660065.1 Clostridia bacterium | reverse complement strand
GTGTCCTTGCTTCTCTGATAAAACCCTGCACTTTCCTGGCCGGACTTTGCCATTGTATCGGCAATCAAGATTTTAGCACCCGTTCTTTTAGACCACACATTCATCATCTTTCTGTTTGCTGTCGGAATCTGTGCTATTTTATCTGCAGGTGCAATAATATTATCAGCATCTGAACCCGCTTCCGTATTTGAATTTAACACCGGCATAGCTTTTTGTGTAAAACTCCCGGAATTATTATTTTGATTTTGCATATTATAGCTATTGACAGGTGCCGCACTTTGTGGTAGACTACCAGTAGACAGTTGGTACTGCGTAAGAGCGCCTCCATTGGAGGAAGAGCCAGAAGGCGGCAACTGTCTTTTTTGTGGATTTGCAATACTATAAACTGTTTTACCTGACGCATCCACGCCTACTGAAATTCTTAATAAGTAATATTGTCCATCGTAATCTCTAAAAAAAGCGTTTCTATATTCAAAGGAATTTGGATTAAATCGCTTATTTTTTCTATTTTTATTAAGTCCACTTTTTTGACTAAATTTAGATATAGCGGCAATTTCATCAATATGGGTACCGGCATTTGATTTAACTTCTGAGATACTTTTCGCATCTCCAAGTTTCCATGCGGTATCTTCTGTAATCGCAAGAAAATCCCCATCATCAGTCGGAATTATCACATCTTTACCTCGTCTTATTTCATTGTTGATATAATTTTCAAGGTTTTTACCCCATTCTTTAGGATTATTTCCCGTTATAATCTGTCTATCCGCCTGCACATATTTTCTGCCATCAGGCAATGTCATAATCATATGCTGAGTATCTGTTCCTGCACCAACCATATCAAACGCATCTGTTTTACTGCCGTCTTCACGATAAATCTGACCATTAACATCATATCCAACATTCCCGGGCATGTTTTTAAAACCTTTGTAATTCTGATACATGTTGTATCCCATATACCCGCCGCCAAGGATAAGACCACCTAAACCTTCAGACAATGCACTAAAGAATCCCTCTTTTACAAACTTGTTTGATATCGCCATTGAAAAGCGATTAAAAAAACAAAAACCGCCCAAGGGCGGTTTTAATTTTAATTATCAAGTGATAAAACTCCGCAAGCCCAGGCATTTTCACTGTATACCCGGTCAAGTTTAAAGCCATACTTCTGAATTTCATCCAAAACTTCATCTTTGCGCTCTAAGATAATTCCTGATACAATTAATTTGCCATCATCTTTTAAAAATTCGGCAAAATATGGCGCAAAGGCTTTTAAAACATCTGCTACAATGTTAGCAAAGATAAAATCATATTTGTTTCCAATATCTTTTCTCAAATTTTCATTTGAAGTAATATCTCCACAAAGAGTTTTGAAGTAACTGTTATCAAATCCATTAATTCCAAGGTTTTCTGATGCAATACGCACACTATTCTGGTCAATATCAACTAATGTTGCAGATTTAGCACCAAAAAGCAAAGCGCCTATTGAAAGAATACCACTTCCACAACCCAAGTCAAGCACATCAAGGTTCTGCAAATCAAAATCCTGCATAACTTCCAGACACATTTTTGTAGTTTCATGTGTTCCCGTTCCAAAACTCATTCCAGGGTCTATTTGCAAAACTTTTCTGCCATCTGCATCAATATTATCTTTCCACGAAGGTTTAATCAAAAGATTTTCACCAATATAAAGCGGTTTAAAAAACTGTTTCCAGTTGTTTTCCCAGTCTTCTTCTTTTACATTGTTCACTGTAAGGTCCAAAGAACCATATAATTCTGCAGACTTTAATTCATTCAATGATGACTTTAAAGATGCCATCATATCAGCACCCTGAGAATTTTCAGGAAGATATAATATAACTTTAGTTTCGCAATCTTTAAGGTACATTAAATCTTCATCAACATAATCCCAATAGGTTTGTGTGCCATCAAGAAATTCTTCAAAATCTTTGGAGTTTTCCACTCTTATGCCATTTATACCAATATTTAAAAGCATACCTGTTAAAACATCTATACCTTCGTCATTGGTTGTAATACTAATTTCCATCCAATTCATATAAATACCCTACTTAAATATATTTTTTACTTTATCAAAGAAACTATTCTTGTTAAGATGATTGTTACCACTGTCACAACTCTGGAATTCCTTAAGCAATGATTTTTGCTTAGAAGAAAGGTTTTTAGGAACATCAATCACAACTGTGAACAAATGATCACCTTTTCCAAGAATTTTCTTAATACCTTTACCCTTGATTGAGAATGTAGTACCTGTCTGTGTTCCCTCCGGTATTTTATATTGCACCGTTCCGTGAATTGTAGGAACATCAATTTCACCGCCGAGACACGCTTCAACAAAAGTGATCGGAACATCGCAATATACATTTGCATCTCGTCTTTTAAAAATAGGATGCGGCGCTATTCTGATACCAATAATCAAGTCGCCATAAGGCCCACCGTTAGCACCAATATTACCAAATCCGCGTTTTTGCAGATACTGACCATTATCAATACCTTCAGGAATATCAAGTTTAATTTTCTTATTCTTCTGAACCATGCCTTTTCCACTACAAGTCGGACAAGGTGTTTTAATAATCTTACCCTTGCCGCCACAATGTGGGCATGGTGAAGATGTCATCATATTACCAAGTATAGTTCTTTGCATACGTTTAATCTGACCTGTTCCTCGGCAATGTTGACATACTTCAGGTTGAGTACCTTTTTTAGCACCGTTGCCACCACAATCAGGACAAGATTCAATGCGTTTAAAACTAATCTCTTTTGTAACTCCAAAAGCCGCCTCTTCAAATGTGATATTTGCTGTAATTTCAATATCACTTCCCTGCCTCGGGGCATTTGAAGATGCAGAAGAAGAAAATCCTCCGAAAAATGAATCAAATATGTCACCAAAGCCTTCGGCACCAAAACCACCAAATCCACCTGCACCGGCACCCGCTCCATAATTGGGGTCAACACCTGCGTGTCCGAATTGATCATATCTGGACTTCTTCTCAGGATTAGACAATATTTCGTACGCTTCGTTAACTTCTTTAAATTTGGCTTCAGCCTCTTTATCACCGGGGTTTAAGTCTGGATGATATTTCTTTGCCTGAGTTCTGAATGCTTTTTTTATATCAGCCTCAGATGCATCCTTGCCTATTCCCAGCACTTCATAAAAATCACGTTTATCTGCCAAAAATATCTACCTTTCCAAAATTTCTTTAAGTAAACATCACTATAAGCGGCTCAAGGCCGCTTATAGTGTTAAATTTTAATTATTCATCATCAACAACTTCACCCTGTGCTTCATTAGCGCCTGCATTTGGGTCCATTCCTGCTTCAGGATTTGCCTGCTGATACATTTTTGCTGAAATTTCATAGAATACTTTTGTAAGAGATTCAGTTGCTGCTTTAATCGCTTCTGTATCTGTACCTTTAAGTGCTTCTTTTACTTTTTCACATTCAGCAGTAACATTTGCTTTTTCTTCTTCAGAAATCTTGTCTTTCATTTCTTCCAGTGCTTTTTCTGACTGGTAAACCAAAGTGTCAGCCTGATTTCTTACTTCGATTTCTTCTTTTTTCTTCTTATCTTCTTCTGCATACTGTTCTGCTTCTTTTACTGCTTTATCAATGTCTTCATCAGAAAGATTTGTACTTGCTGTAATAGTAATCTTCTGCTCAGCACCTGTGCCTAAATCTTTTGCAGAAACATTAACAATACCGTTAGCATCAATATCAAATGTAACTTCAATCTGCGGTACACCTCTTGGTGCAGGAGCAATACCTGTAAGATTAAATCTTCCTAAAGTTTTGTTGTATTGTGCCATTTCTCTTTCGCCCTGAAGAACATGGATTTCAACAGAAGTCTGGCTATCAGCCGCTGTAGAGAACACCTGGCTTTTTTTAGTAGGAATTGTTGTGTTTCTTTCGATAAGTTTTGTGCAAACGCCACCCAAAGTTTCAATACCGAGTGAAAGTGGAGTTACATCCAAAAGAAGAAGATCTTTAACATCACCTGCTAAAACACCTCCCTGAATTGAAGCACCAACTGCAACACATTCGTCAGGATTTACACCTTTGTGTGGTTCTTTACCCATAACATTTTTTACTGCTTCCTGAACTGCAGGAATTCTTGAAGAACCACCAACCAAAATTACTTTGTTAATTTCTGATGTTGATAATCCTGAATCACGAAGTGCATTCTTTGTAGGTTCAATAGTCTGCTGTACTAAATCTGCAGTAAGTTCATCAAATTTTGCTCTTGTAATTGTAATATCCAAATGTTTTGGACCTGTAGCATCTGCTGAAATAAATGGTAAGTTAACATTAGAAGTCATCGCTGAAGATAATTCGATTTTTGCTTTTTCAGCTGCTTCTTTAAGACGCTGTGCAGCCATTTTATCTGCTTTTAAATCAATACCATTTTCTTTTTTGAATTCGTCTGCAAGATAATCAATAAGTTTCTGATCAAAGTCATCGCCACCCAAATGGTTGTTGCCGCTTGTTGCCAAAACTTCAAATACACCATCGCCGATTTCAAGAATTGAAACGTCGAAAGTACCACCGCCAAGGTCGTATACCATAATTTTTTCACCATTGTCTTTATCAAGACCATAAGCAAGAGCAGCGGCTGTAGGTTCGTTGATAATTCTTAAAACTTCAAGACCTGCAATTTTACCTGCATCTTTTGTTGCCTGACGCTGAGCATCAGAAAAATAAGCAGGAACTGTAATAACTGCCTGTGAAACTGTTTCACCTAAATAACTTTCAGCATCAGCTTTAAGTTTCTGGAGAACCATAGCAGAAATTTCCTGTGGTGTGTATGCTTTATCATCAATGGCAACTTTTTTGTCAGTTCCCATATCTCTTTTAATAGAAATAATAGTTCTGTCAGGGTTTGTGATTGCCTGTCTTTTTGCAACCTGACCTACTAATCTTTCACCATCTTTAGTAAAAGCAACAACAGATGGAGTTGTTCTTGCTCCTTCTGCATTAGTGATAACAGTGGCTTCGCCACCTTCCATAACTGCTACGCATGAATTTGTAGTGCCTAAGTCAATACCAATAATTTTTCCCATTTTCTATTCCTCCTAAATTTACTAATTTGCTACTTTAACAACACTATGTCTTAAAACTTTATCCTTTATCATATAACCTTTAACGAATTCTTCGACAATTTCGTTTTCGCCAAAATTCTCATCATCTATATGCATAACTGCATCGTGAAAATTTGGATCAAAGTTTTTGCCAACTGCCTCAATTGGTTCTACACCAAAATTTTTAAGAGTGTCTAATAATTGTTTGTATATCATTTCAACACCTTGTGAAAATTCATTTTTTGCATTTTCATCTATTGCGGCAATAGCGCGATCAAAATTATCGACGATAGGTAATATCTGTTCAACAGCTGAACTGAATCCGTTATTGTATGAACCAAGAATTTCCTTTTGTGTGCGCTTTTTGTAATTATCAAAATCGGCATACAATCTTACATATTTATCTTTCCATTCATCTATGGGTTGAACATTATCATTTGATGTTTCTTCAACCATTTCTTCAGTATCTTTCATTTCTTCTGCCATTTATTTAATCCTCCTTTTTATCTGCTATTTGTTTCATTTTGTTGTTTATAATATCGGTTACATAATCCATAACCGTAACAGCCTTTCTATAATCCATTCTTGTAGGACCAATCAAGCCAATAAAACCTTCCATATTATCGCTCACTTTATATCTTGAAACAATCAGACTGCAATCTTCGATAGGACTGCCTTTCTCTCCTATTTTGACTACAATTTTTTTATTTTCATCAGTTGCATTACTGATAATATCAAATATATCTGCTCGATTTGAAATCAAACTCAAAAATTTCTTTGCTTTTTCTACATTTGAATATTCAGGGAAATTAAAAATATTTGCCTGTCCGTTAACATAAATATCATTTTCATTAACAACTTCAATGCTATCCTGAATAAATTTCAAAACAGCAAGGACCAACTCATCCGATGCGCTTGCTTCATTAACAAGTTTAACAATATTATCCATTTGTACTTCGGTAAAGTTAATTCCAGCGAGATTGTTATTGATTGCATTTTCAAGCCTGATTAATTCATCAGATGTAACAGATTTACTCAGAACAATCTTTTTATCTTTAATAATACCCTCATTGGTAATTATTATAGTAAGAACTACTTTGTCGCTGACTGAAATCAAGCGAATATTTTTTATAGAATTATACATCATTTTAGGACCAACTGCCACAGATGTATAATTAGTCAATTGGGACATAACCCCTGAAGTTTTTGCAATAATTTTATCAAGAAAATCAATCTTATCTTCCATAACTGAGCGCAAAACATTAATTTCTTCCATAGTCAAACGATACTGTGACATAAGTTCATCAACATACATCCTGTACCCTGCCAACGAAGGAACACGCCCCGAAGAAGTATGTGGTTGATTCAAAAGCCCTAATTCTTCCAAATCGGACATTTCATTCCTGATAGTTGCAGAACTAAGCCCAAGATTATATTTCTTTTCCAATGTACGCGAACCAACAGGTTCTGCTGTGCTGATATAATCATCAACAATAGCTTTTAAAATCAACTTTTTTCTATCATCAATCATTAATAGCACCTCGCAATCTTCAATTAGCACTCAGCACAAAAGAGTGCTAACAACTATTAATAAGATACCACTAATTTTCTACTTTGTCAATAGTTTTCGGAAAATTTTTTGACCTTTTCTGACCAAAGCAAATTTATTTACTTGAAACATATAAAAATCTTTGCTATAATATAACCAGACCATATTAAAAGGAATGATATTTTTGCGGAAATTTCTAATACATTTAACATTTATTTTCATGTTGTTCAATTCAATAGGTGTAACTGCTGCAAATAATTATGGTGATTGGGCATCTGAGTCAATCAACAGTATGATTTCCAACAATATAATAATCTGTGAGTCTGACCGGGATTACTACTTGCCTATCACTCGTCTTGAAATAGCAAAAATAATTTCTGCTGCATATCAAGCCACAACCAAAGACACCTCTCCACATAATGCACAGTATTTTACCGACACAACCGACCCAAATGTCAGCGTAGTTTCAAAACTTGGAGTAATGAATGGATATGGTGATGGAACTTTTCTTCCGGATGCTTTCACTTCAAGGCAGGAAATGGCGAAAATTTTACTAACTTATCAAGCAGTTGTTAATAACGCTACCGTCGACCTATCAGACAGTTATGCAGCAGATATTACAGATTACGAAACTTTAAGTGAATGGGCTAAACCATATGTATCTACTGCCATAAACACTGGGTTATTAAAAGGTTATGACGATGGAAGTTTTGGTGGACTTAAACCTGTATCCTGGCAAGAAGCAATTGTTATGATTCTGCGTGTTTCTGATTTTAATATAGATGAACAAATTACCGAATTAACACAAGCAGATTTTGGTTTAAATGTTGCACTAGATGAAAGCACTGCTACAATATCATGGAACAATCTGTATGACAAAATGCATACTCTCGCAATCACCGAACAAAGATTATCACGATATGAAGGTGATATTCCGCCAAATTCCCCCATTATTTTAAATTTCAACGGCGAAACTGAGTATACATTAAATTTCAACTTCAACAAAAAATACATAATAAAAATATCTTGTGATAATTTTTATTCAGAAATAGAAGTTAATACACCAAGGATTGTTTTTGAAGATAAGGATGCAATTAAATCAGCATATCCAACAAATCAAGAAGAAGCAGAAATTCAGGTAACCGAAATAGTTGTCCCCGTTTGGACATTACAAAATTCTGTTAAAATTCCTACAAGTATGACTTTAAAAGTTCACACTGCAATTGCCGAAAAAGTTTTATTAATTTTTGAAGAAATTTTTAATGGTGATGAAAAATTTCCAATTAAGGATTTGGGCTGTTACAGTTGGCGAGGCGGAACATCTGAGCACAATGGCGGAACAGCAATAGATATCAACAGCAATGAAAACTATTGTATTTATAACAACGGCACTACTATTGGTTCTCATTGGAAACCATATGATGATCCATATTCAATTACACCATACGGAGATGTTGTTAGTGCTTTTGAAAAACATGGATTTACCTGGGGCGGAGATGCTTGGTCAAATCCTAAAGATTATATGCATTTTTCATATCTTGGAACATAAAAAATAAGCAGTTAAATTAACTGCTTATTTTTTATTATACTTCAGGAATAATTAATTGATTTGACTTTGGTTTATAACCCGGTGGTGGCAATCTGAAATGAATTGAATTGTTATATCTATCAAGCTCAAGTTGAGTAGCATGATTTATAACTACAACTTCCCCATCACTTTCATTTTTGCCTCTAACCGCTGTAACCTTATATCTAACTATTTCATACTTACTGATATCTATTTCATCTTTGAAATAATCAGATTTAATATTTTCTGCAATTTTTTCATAAATTGGTGAACTATCACAAACTCTGTAAACATTAAACCCTACTGTTTTATCGTCTGCTTCCCAAGAAAGCAACAAATCTTCTTTATTAACCGTAAGGTTATAAGGAGCGCTAATTTTAACTTTCTTTGCAAGATTATAGATTCTATATTCTTTACCTGCCTGCGTATTTAAACTAATCTTATTTTCGCTTATAACATCAAATTCAACAGGTATACCATCACATTCGACCGTGGCATTCGCAACACCGAAATAATCCAAGTTCAATTGTTCACCTTTATTAGAGTGGATAATAATTTCAGTTGCAGTATTATCTTCCCACTTAATATCAACATCAAACCCACCTCTTGCTGCAATTCCCTTGCACATTCCATTATTCCAACAATCAGGTAGAGCAGGTATAATTTTTATGTATTCCTCATGGCTTTGCACAAGGAGTTCAGCAATGGCTGCTGCTGCACCAAAATTGCCGTCAATCTGGAATGGTGGATGCATATCCCAGAGGTTGATATTAGTTTTCTCATTCAGCAATGTCTTGAAAAGTTTATGAACTCTGGTGCCGTCACCTGTTCTTGCCCATGCACACATTCTGTGGGCAAGTGCCCAACCTGTTGAATTATCGCCACGTTCATTTAAAGTAAACTTAGCTGCGTCAATCCAAGCAGGTGTCTCGGAATTTATTATATTTCCCGGATACAATCCAACAAGATGTGATATGTGTCTATGACAATACTCGCCGATTTCTCCGTAAAATCTTTCTTCACCATACTCTTTTATCTGGCCCGACCACCCGATTTCAACAGGGTTATACTTACCAATTTGTTCTTTTTGCAATTTTACTGCTTCATTTTCAATCCCAAGTAACTGGGCAGTTCTTAAATAATTCTCAGCATTGTCAGAAATCATTTGCTGATCATATGCACAACCAACAGTGTTGTAAGCACTGCCACAACTTGCTCCTTGTCTGATAACACAGTTTTGTTCGGGTGAGGCCGAAAAATTAGCAAGATATAAACCATCATATTCCTTGACACATTTAGTTAAAAATTTACTTGCTTGTTCCAAAGCGGGATATGTTGTGTTTTTAAGTACATCTTTGTCTCGAGTATAATCATAATACAACCAAAACAATTGCGAAGTAAACCCGATATTGCCGGGGCCTGAAAGACCTCGAGGCAGACCGGAAATATGATATGGTGTAGCCTCGGTTCCAATAATAAAACCATTTTCACCATCGCATTTATAATTGTCAGGTGTATTTTCTTTAACAAATTCATCGGCAAATTGCTTTGCTTTTGGCAAATATGCTTTGAAGTAGTCGGCATATGGCTCAAAAGTTTCAGGAATATTCCCTGCAAAGGAAAGCCAGTAATTCATCTGAACATTAACATTATGCCAGATGCCACTTCCCCACGGTGCTTGCTTGTATACATTCCAGACACCTTGTAAACATGCAGGGACACCGCCTTTTCGCGAAGAAGAAATCATCATATATCGCGCATACTGGAAATATAAAATTTCCAAGTATGGAACGAATTCAGTTTTTGATTTTTCGAGCAATTCATCAGTATATGAACCTATACCAACATTATCACAAAGTTCAAGTTTTTCTCTGAAAAATAAATTTTGATAATCAGACAAATGCTGTTGTTCCAGTTCCAAATATGTTTTAGGACAATTTTCGAAAATATTTTTAACAATGTTATGTGGGTCAGAATCTTTTAATTTCAAGCCATCATTATCCTCTAAAAACAAATCGCTTGACAATTTATAATTGGTGCTTTCAGAAAATAAAATAACAGCCTCATCTGATTCTTCAATTATTATAGAACCATCTTTGAAAATTGTTTTACCAGTGTTATATAACACCCTGACTTGACATTCAAATCTAACATTAAACCAATTTTCTTTACCTTTAAGGACTATTACATCATTGTCAGTGAAAATTTCACCAATTCTTCCGCCGCCATCACCTTCAAACTGATGGTAATCAGAAATATATTGAATTTGCGGTAAAACTTTAAAATTAAGCATTTTTTCTTTTGATGCAGTGAATTTCATCACAAGCATACGAGAAGGATAAGAAGTAAAATATTCACGCTTGTATTCAACATCTCCGATTGTATATTTCACATACGCTTTTGCAGCGTTTAAGTCAAGTCCTCTTTCATAATTATTTACTTTAGCATGGGGAAATTTAAAATACAAATCTGCCATTCCACTCATCGTTCTGTAATAAGTATCTTTACCTCTGGAAAACAAAGTTGGATCGTTAATTTGCAATCTTTCTTCCGAAATGCCACCAAAAACACTTACACCAAAATATCCGTTTCCTAATGGTAATGATTCATTTTCCCAACCTTTTACTGAATTTTCAGCAGGCTTTGAATATTTTAATATTAAATCAGTCATAACTACACCTCAAAAGTAATTTTAATTATTCTACCATATCAAATGTAAAAATGCAATAAAAAAGTGCCGCTATAAGCGGCACTTATAAAACAATTATTTGTTTTTTGTAACTGACTTAATTACGAACATTACAACAATCATAAGAACAATTGCAATTGGAAGCAAAATGAATGCATTCTGAATAAACGCAGCCAAAAGATATGCTACAAATGAAACAGCAGCTACAGTGATTGCATAAGGAAGCTGTGTTGATACGTGATTAATATGATTGCACTGTCCGCCTGCAGATGACATAATTGTTGTATCAGAGATTGGTGAGCAGTGGTCACCACAAACCGCACCTGCAAGACATGCTGACATACCAATAATCAAAAGTTCACTTGTAGGATCAAAGATAGCAGCAACAATCGGAATTAAAATACCGAATGTGCCCCATGATGTACCTGTTGCAAAAGCAAGACCACAAGCAACCAAGAAGATAATTGCAGGCAAGAAATTAGCAAGACCTGAAGCCGCAGATTTCATAAGCATATCAACATAATCAGCAGCACCTAAAAGTCCTGTCATATTCTTAAGTGCAGTAGCAAATGTAAGAATTAAAATAGCAGGAACCATTGCAATAAATCCTTTTGGCACACAATCCATGGCTTCTTTGAACGTAACTACTCTTCTTGCAACGAGATATATTATTGTAATAACAAGAGCAATTAATGCACCCCATGGAAGTCCAACTGTAGCATCAGTATTACCAAATGCTGTTACAAAATCATCTCCTGCAAAGAAACCACCAACATACAAAAGACCTAAAATACAAACAACAACCAAAACTACAACAGGCAAAATAAGATCAATAACTTTACCTTTGCTGTTAGCCTTTTCTTCAACAGTAGATTCTGCTTTTTCACCACATGTGTAAAGGTCACCATTGTTAATTGCATTTAATTCATGAAGTTTCATTGGACCGAAATCAAATTTCATAAGAGCAAGTGCTACAACAAACACAAGTGTTAAAA
The DNA here is from genome assembly GCA_045660065.1 of Clostridia bacterium. Lineage (GTDB taxonomy): Bacteria > Bacillota > Clostridia > RGIG6154 > RGIG6154 > RGIG2094. The sequence goes on along the minus strand of JAZRDC010000025.1, from coordinate 31,122 downwards.
GTGAGTAGAAGTTATATGGAATTGCTCTAACAAAAAGTTCGATACCTGAATAGCCAGTACCTTCAGTAAATTCTGAAACTGCTGCAGCCCATGATGACACAGGCGCAATCATACAAATAGGTGCAGCTGTTGCATCAATTATGTAAGCAAGTTTAGCACGAGAAATTTTATGGCTGTCTGTTACAGGTCTCATAACGCTACCAACAGTTAAGCAGTTAAAGTAGTCATCAATGAAAATAAGAACACCCAAGAGGAAGGTTGCAAGCATAGCACCTACTCTTGATTTAATATGTGTTTCTGCCCATTTACCAAAAGCAGCAGAACCACCAGCCTTATTAACAAGTGCAACAATAATGCCAAGAATTACTAAGAAAACAAAAATTCCCGCAGTATCAGCAGTAGCTGCAATAATACCCTGGTTCAAAAGGTTGTCCATTGCCATAACCGGCTGCCAGTTTGCAGAAAGCAAACCACCTAAAACAATACCCACAAATAAAGAAGAATATACTTCTTTAGTAATAAGAGCAAGTCCGATAGCAACAATCGGTGGTACAAGTGCCCACAATGTTGCAAAATACATGCTCTGGAATTCCTCTGCTTCGCCACCATCAGCAAATACAACCAATGACATAGAAATAACCAATGTCATTACAACGAGGAATGTAATTAATAATTTTTTGTTTGAAAATAATTTCATCCCAAACTCCTCCTTAATTAATTTATTAATCTTAATAAAAGATAAAAACACAAGAGTGCCTATGCGCCCTTGTGTTTAAAATACATTAAAAATCAGATAGCGCTCCACAATTGTGACAGTATAACGCATATTTTACGCAATACCAGCAAAATGCAACACGGCAGATAGCATTTCACTTCGGCAATAATTCCTTTCTGACATTGCTATATTGCCGATAACTCAAAGTCATACTGATAATTACTGCACCTCTATCAAATATTAAGTTTAATCTTAAATAATGTTACCATAGTTTTCCAACAGTGTCAAGACATTTTACGACAAAAATCAAAATGAAATGACACATCTGTTAATTGTAAAACCTTTTTCAGAAAAATTCTTTTCGTACTCTGTCATGATATTGCCTTCATTATATTCTGAATTATGTAAATCAAAAGTAAGTTCTGACACATTTGCACCGAATTCTTCAAATTGCTCAAGTGAAAAGTCAAACAACGGTCTGTTGTCAGTTTTAAAATGAACTTCACCATTTTCGCAAAGAACCTGTTTGTATTTAGCCAAAAAGGTTACATATGTAAGACGCCTTTTAGCCTGTCGTGATTTTTTCCACGGGTCTGAAAAATTCAGATATATACGACCAACTTCATTAACATTAAAAATTTCAGTAAGGGTATTTGCATCACCGAGTAAAAATCTTACATTTTTAAGTTCAGCCGCTTTAACCTTTTCCATTGCTATAATAATTACATCCATACATTTTTCAATAGCAACATAATTGATTTGCGGATTTCTGGCAGCAAGTTCTAGAATAAAACCTCCTTTACCACAGCCAATTTCAATGTGGACAGGATTAGAATTATCAAACAATGCTTTCCAGTTACCTTTGTGATTTTCAGGATCTAAAACTGCAATATCAACACAATTTTCAAATCGTGAATCTCTGTTTTTCTTTTTTCTCATTCTCATAGTATCACCTACTTCGATCTTTGTTTAGCCCTGAGACCATTGTCTAATATTTTCTTTCGTATTCTGATGTTTTTAGGTGTTACTTCAATAAGTTCGTCTGCGGCTATAAATTCGATGGCTTCTTCAAGACTCATTATTTTTGGTGGAATGAGTCTTAATGCATCATCTGCTCCTGATGAACGTGTATTAGTAAGATGTTTTTTCTTGCACACATTCACATTAATATCATCAGATTTTGGAGATTCTCCAACAACCATACCTTCATAAACAGGAGTTCCTGCACCAATGAACAAGGAGCCTCTTTCCTGGGCGTTATATAAACCATAAGTTACCGCCTCACCCGATTCAAATGCAACAAGAGAACCTGTACTGCGACCTTCAATATCACCTTTGTACGGCTGATAAGAATCAAAAATTGTATTCATAATACCTTCACCTTTAGTATCGGTTAAAAATAAATTTTTATATCCGAACAAACCTCTTGAAGGAATTAAAAATTCAAGTTTGGTTCTTGTACCTTTTGGTTCCATTGAAATAAGTTCTGACTTTCTGGTTCCAAGTCTGCTCATAACAGCCCCAACATATTCATCAGGAACATCAATTACTACTCTTTCAATCGGTTCACATTTTACACCATCAATTTCTTTAATCAAAACTTTTGGTGTACCCACAGAAAACTCATACCCTTCTCTGCGCATAGTTTCGATTAAAATAGAAAGATGCATTTCCCCTCTACCACACACTTTGAAGGAATCTGTTGAGTCCCCATCTTCAACTCTTAATGACACATCTTTTAAAAGTTCTTTAAACAATCTGTCCCTGAGTTGTCTTGAGGTTACAAATTTACCATCTTGTCCTGCAAATGGGCTATCATTAACAAAAAATGTCATTTCCACAGTAGGTTCGCTGATTTTCACAAAAGGTATTGCTTCAATTTCTTTAGGATCACAAAGGGTGTTTCCGATTGTAATATCACCAACACCTGAAAAACATACAATATCCCCAACTTTTGCTTCTCCAACAGGCTGTCTTGTGAGTCCTTCAATCTGGTATAAATTTGCAACTTTACTTTTATATGGCTGAATATTGTTGTGATAATCACAAACAACAATTTCCTGATTTTGCTTTAAAACACCGCGTTCAATTCTTCCAATACCGATTCTTCCAACATATTCATTGTAGTCGATAGAAGATACTAATACCTGTGCAACGCCTTCCGCATCTCCTTCCGGTGGTGGAACCTGGTCAAGTATTTTTTCAAACAAAGGAATAAGATTTTCACCCTTGCTGTCCGGCGAAAGTGATGCTGTGCCATCTCTACCTGAGCAGAACAAAACAGGACTATCCAATTGCTCATTGGTAGCATCAAGTTCTATCAAAAGTTCTAAAATTTCATCAATTACTTCATCGATACGAGCGTCAGGTTTGTCAATTTTATTGATAGCAACTATAAGATTATGTCCAAGTTCCAAAGCCTTTTGTAAAACAAATCTTGTCTGTGGCATAGGACCTTCTGCAGCATCAACCAATAATATTACACCGTCTACCATTTTAAGTACACGCTCAACTTCGCCACCGAAATCAGCATGTCCAGGTGTGTCAACTACATTAATTTTAACATCTTTATAATAAATTGATGTGTTTTTTGCAAGTATTGTAATTCCGCGTTCTTTTTCTAAATCATTAGAGTCCATAACACGTTCTTCAACAACTTGGTTTTCTCTGAAAGTACCACTTTGTTTTAACATTTCATCAACCAAAGTTGTTTTTCCATGGTCAACGTGGGCAATAATTGCAATATTTCTTAAATCATTTCTTATCATTTATTATCTCCTAACTGAAATACATTGTTGTCAGCAATATACTTATCCAAAATGCCAAGTGCTCTTTCAGACAATTTAGCATTCTTTTCACGTTTCTTTTTAACTCTTTCTTCCAATGGCGGTATAATACCAAAATTGATATTCATGGGTTGAAAATTAACAACCGTCTTATCACTTACATAATGAGAAAGTGCACCAATTGCAGTTTCTCGCGGGAATACTTCGGCAACGCCATTTTTTATTATCTCAGAAATATAAACTCCTACTGCAAGACCTGAAGCCGCAGATTCAATATAACCTTCGACACCAGTTATCTGTCCTGCAAAAAACACTTTTTTGTCCGTTTCCAGTTGATACAGATTGTTGAGAAGTTTAGTAGAATTAATATAAGTGTTTCTGTGCATAACTCCATAACGAACAAACTCGGCATTTCTAAGTGCAGGTATCAACCCGAAAACACGCTTTTGCTCACCGAATTTCAAGTGAGTCTGAAATCCAACCATATTGTAAAGGGTGGCCTCACTGTTATCCTGACGAAGTTGCACAACAGCATATGGTTCTTTACCTGTTTTAGGATCAGGCAAACCAACAGGTTTTAATGGTCCAAAAAGTAAAGTTTGCTCACCGCGTGATGCCATAACCTCAACAGGCATACATCCTTCAAAAACTTTGTTATTTTCAAAATCTTTCATCTGGGCACATTCTGCATTTATAAGTTCATTATAAAAAGTCTCATATTCCCCTTTGTCCATTGGGCAATTTATATAACATGCCTCACCTTTATCATACCTTGAAGCGATATATGCATTGGAAAAATCTATTGATTCACGGGTAACCACAGGAGCGGCTGCATCATAAAAATGCAGATAATTATCACTTGTAATTTTTGCGATATATTTTGAAAAATCATCTGAAGTAAGCGGGCCTGTAGCAATAACTGTAAAATCACCATCAGGCAGTTCAGTTACTTCCCCTGAGATAATTTCTATGTTTTCATTATTGCAAAGAATATCACTTATTGTTTTTGAAAAATTTTCTCTGTCAACCGCTAACGCTCCACCTGCAGGAACAGCATTTTCATCTGCTGATTTAATGATTATAGAATCAAGTCTGCGCATTTCTTCTTTTAACAGACCTGGAGCATTTTCAAGTCCCGCTGCTCTTAGTGAATTTGAACAAACTAACTCTGCAAACGTTTCAAGCGAATGTGCAGGGGAAAACTTTTGCGGTTTCATTTCATATAATTTAACTTTTATGCCTCTCTTGGCAAGTTGCCAAGCACATTCTGATCCCGCCAGTCCTGCACCGATAACATTAACTGTCAAGTTTTTTGCCTCCCTTTTTGGCAACAGCATTTGACTTACATTCAGGATTGCTGCATTTAACTTTTTTATGTCCTCTAAATGTGTTTTTCAGCATTATGCTACCGCATAATTCACATTTTTCTTTAAGTGGTTCATCCCAAGTCATAAAATCACAATCAGGATTATTTTCGCAGCCAAAATATTTCTTACCTTTTGAAGATTTTTTCTGTAAAATCATACCGCCACATTTTGGACAATTTACACCGGTTTCTATAGCAATTGCTTTTGTATTTCTACAAGCAGGGAAACCGGGACAAGCCAGGAATTTACCAAATCTACCTTGCTTGATAACCATATTTCTTCCGCATTTTTCGCATACAACATCTGACTCTTCGTCCTGAATAACAACTTTTTCCATTTTGTTTTCAGCATCTGAAAGTTCCTGCTTCAGCGGTTCATAAAATTCACTGAGAATATCAGTCCATTGACGTCCATCTTCAATTTCATCTAGCTGCTTTTCCATATTTGCAGTAAAGTCAACATCTACAATATTAGAAAAATGTTTAGTCATTAAATCATTAACAATTTCGCCAAGTTCTGTTGGTTTTAATGATTTTTGTTCCTTTACAACATAACCTCTGTCAAGAATAGTTGAAATTGTTGGAGAATAGGTACTCGGTCTTCCGATACCGTTTTCTTCCATTGTTCTGATCAATGACGCTTCTGTGTATCTTGATGGTGGTGCTGTAAAATTCTGCTTTGGCTCTATTTTAAGAGCAGTTACTTTTTCACCATCCAAAAGTTCAGGAAGCATGCCTTCTTCTTGCTTTACTTCATCTGTTGATTCTTCGTATATCTTTGTAAATCCAGGGAATTTGATTTTTACACCGTTGGCTTTAAAGATATAACCATTTGCATCAATATCAGCGTTAATTGTGTCATAAATTGCCTTCGACATCTGACTTGCAACAAAACGCTCCCAGATAAGTTTATATAATTTAAATTGTTCTGGTTTTAAAGAATCTTTAACAGACGCCGGAGTTAAAAATACATTTGTAGGTCTGATTGCTTCGTGAGCATCCTGTGCATTATTTTTTGTTTTGTATTGCGGCATATATGAAGGAACATAATCAGGGTAATTTTCATTCAAAAATGCCTTACAAGCTACACCCGCTTCATGAGAAATTCTTAATGAATCAGTTCTCATATACGTGATAAGACCTACTGCGCCTTCACCTTTTACTTCAACACCTTCATACAATACCTGAGCAACACTCATTGTGCGTTTTGCGGTGAAATTCAATTTTCTTGATGCTTCCTGTTGCAATGTTGATGTAGTAAACGGTGGTGCGGGATTTTTTTCTTTAATGCCTTTTTTTACATTTTTAACAATAAATTCTGCACCACTGATAGAATTTAAAACAGCATCGGTTTCTTCTTTTGAAGCAATGTCTAATTTACCAGCATTATTACCATAAAATTTAGCAGAAAATTTATCTTTTTTATTTTCTTTAGTAAATTCGCCGTTAATAGTCCAATACTCTTTTGCAACAAATTTATTTATTTCTTCTTCTCTGTCGCAAATAATTTTTGTAGCAACAGACTGAACACGCCCGGCACTAAGACCCTTTTTAACATTTTTCCATAACAATGGACTGATTTTGTAACCAACGATTCTGTCAAGAATTCTTCTCGCCTGCTGTGCATTAACCAAATCATCATTAATTGGTCTTGCATGCTTTAAACTATCTTTTACGGCATTCTTGGTGATTTCATTAAATGTAATTCTTATATCTTTGCCACCATCTAATTCAAGAATATTTGAAAGATGCCATGAAATTGCTTCTCCCTCGCGATCAGGGTCAGTTGCAAGATAAACTTTTTTTGCTGATTTTGCTTCTTTTTTCAGTTTAGAAAGCAACTCACCTTTTCCTCTTATGGTTATATATTTAGGTTCAAAATTATTTTCAAGATCAACACCAATCTGGCTCTTTGGTAAATCTACCAAATGCCCCATTGAAGCCATAACCTTGTAACTCTTGCCAAGGTATTTTTTTATAGTATTCGCTTTAGCCGGTGATTCGACTATGACTAAATTATCCGCCATATTTTCCTCCGAAATAAATTATTTAATCTTATATATGTTACCTTCACATTTCTCGATTATATCCAATAATTCAAGATTTATCAAACTGACAGATATATCACCTGTCGGAAGGTTAGTTTCTTTTAAAATTTGATCAATATGTAATGGTCCGCCTGAAAGAACTGCCAGGATTTTCTTTTCGCTTTCACTTATCCCTTCGAAATTGTCAGTATCCACACTGACAGGTACTTGTTCAGTTGCGGCATTTTCCTCGGCTTTATAAATCAATTCAGGGTATCTGTTAAAATAATCTACCAGTACATCTTCCGGGCAGGTTATCAAAACGCCACCTTCTTTAATGTAACCATTACTACCCTGATAAAATATGTTATTAATACTGCCGGGTATTACATAAGCGTCTCTGCCATAAACAGCAGTCCAATTAAATGTATGCGCTGTTCCACTCTTCATACCACATTGAACAAAAACAGTTGCATCAGAAATTGCAGCAAGAAGTCTGTTTCGATATTTGAAATTTTCCTTATATGCTTTAACATCAAATGGATATTCGGTTATAAACAAACCGCCGTTATCAAGAACCATATTTTTTAATCTGAAATGCATTGCGGGATAAGTTATGTTAATACCGCATGGCATAATAACGATTGTTGATAAAACTGCTTTATGAATTGTCGCTTCAATTCCAGGAGCAAATCCCGCAACAACAGTTAAACCAACATTACTAAATGCTTTTGAAAAGCGATTAGCATTAGTAATGCCATCTTTATCACATTGACGCGATCCGATTACAGTGATTTTAACACCAAGTAATTTATCAAGATTACCTTTGCAATATAACACCGCAGGTGCACTGTCAATATACTTCAGCAATTCAGGATAATAATCACTATTTTGATTAATAACAGATATATCAGATTTTTCACATCTTTTAAGAATTTTTTCTGCAATACTTATATCTTTCTCAAGCAGTTTAGTTTTATCTGTTGCTGAAAAATTTTCAAGATCATCTGCAACAAAAGATTCAAACGCAACTTTCGAACAGCCATACTTTGCAACTAATTTATTATAAACATCCTGTCTGTTGATAAGCATAGCAGAAAACCATATATCATATAAAATTTCGTTCATTTTATACACCTCTTTGTCTTATGGCTTCATACATAAGAACTGCTCCTGCTATTGCAACATTCAAAGATTCGGCTTTCCCTAAAATAGGAATTTTTATCGGCAATACACCCGGAAGTGATAATAATTCATCAGACAGACCGTGTGCTTCGTTTCCAAGACAAATTATCGACTTTGATTTAAGATCAGAATTATAATGATAATCTGTTGCCTGTAAAGATCCTGCAATTGCGTTAAATCCGTTTTGCAAATATATTTTTAAATGTTCAAGATATTCTGACTCTTTAAAAATATTTATATGAAAACATGAACCCATAGTAGATCTTATAACTTTTGAAGAAAAAACGTCTGCACATTCGGGCGAAAGAATCACTGTATCAATACCCGCAGCATCAGCAGTTCTGATAATAGTGCCAACATTTCCAGGATCTGCAACATTATCAAGATATACTGCAAGACCGCTTTCGCACACAGAAAATTCAGATTCACGAATCTTCATTATAGCAAGTATGCCTTGTGGAGATTTTGTATCTGAAATTCCCTCCATAATAAAATCAGGCACGATATAAACATTGTGTCGGGAACCATCTACTCTGTCAAGAAACTTTTCTGTTATAAAAATGCTCTCTATATCAGCAGGTTTATGGACAATTGCTTCCATAACAACATTTTCGCCTTCGGCAATAAATTTTCCTGACTCAATGCGTTTTGATTTATTTTTAAGTTGTTTTACTTCTTTAATCAAACGATTAGAAGCGCTACTGATTTCGTTAATCAAAATATCACCTTTAAAAAATATTCCTACAATATAATAAGACAAAAAACTGCTATTGTCAATGTTTTTTTATTCAGATAAGAAATTTTCTATCACTGAAAGAAAAATAACTGCTACTTTCAAAGAATAAAATAATCTTGTCTTTCCGTGGTAAATCGGTGTTGAAATGTATTCTTTTAATTTTTCTTCCAATCCTAAAGAAATAATTATAGCGTCAGCAATATATCTGTTTAAATCAGGATATATTTTTCTGATATATTCTCTCAAAAAAATAACTCTTTCTGCTTTAAAACCTTTACATTCAAGAAATTTATATTCAAAATCATCATAACTAACAATAACAGAGTCTTTTGCAAATTCTGCAAAATCAGCAATAACTTTTTCATAATTTTCTGTTTCAGTCAACTCATCGTTTGTTATACCTGTAAATAACTCAAGTTCTTCTGTCTGAGGTCTTGAAGGTTTCACAAGTCTTGAAAATGTATCTGTAATTTCTCCGTTTGAAATTTTAGTTGCACTTAAAAGTAACAAATCATCGTTTTCGGGAATAGCACCGTTTGTTTCAATATCAATAATAATAAAATTCATATTAATTTTCTCCTTATATATTTTTAGGACAAATATCCTTTATAGGGCAAACATCACATTTGGGTTTTCTTGCATCACAGTATTTTCTGCCGTGAAGAACAAGTATATGGCAAAACTTTGTTTGAATTTCAGGCGGAACAATTTTCTTTAAATCTTGTTCAATCTTATATGGATCTGAATTTTTTGTAAACCCCATTCTATTAGACAATCTGGTAGCATGCGTATCAACAACAATTGATGGCACACCAAAAGCCTCACCTAAAACAAGATTGGCTGTTTTTCTTCCAACACCGTCGATGGTAAGCAATTTTTCCATAGTATCCGGAACCTCACCACCAAAATTTTCATATATTTTCTTACAACCCGCCTTAATGTTTTTAGCCTTATTTTTATATAACCCCAAAGATTTGATACTCTCTTCCAGTTCAAATATATCTGCATCAGCAAAATCTTTTGCAGTTTTATACTTTTGGTATAACACCTTGGTAACTTCATTAACACGATCATCTTTGCATTGAGCCGACAATTCTGTTGAAATAAGTAATTGGAGATTATTTTCGGTTATAAGTGAACATTTTGCATCGGGATATTCGGATTCAAGAATATTATAAATCTGCAGTAATTTTTCGCGTTTTTTCATAATATGCCTCCTATACTTAATATATTTTAACATAATTATTTCAAAAATCAAACATATTTCAAAAATTACTTGCAATAATTTTAAAATAAATATATAATTACATAGAATAAATATATTTGGAAGTGATTATTTGACAAGTCCATTGGCAGACAGATTGAGACCTTCAAAAATTGAAGATGTTGTTGGTCAGGAACATCTTTTAAAAGAAGGTAAAATGCTAAATAAACTATTAAATACGGGATACGTACCCAATATGATTTTTTACGGTCCTTCAGGTGTTGGGAAAACTACTGTTGCCAACATCATTGCAAATCTGTCAGATAAAAAATTATATAAATTAAATGCAACAAACTGTTCGGTATCAGATGTAAAGTCTATAATTAGTGATACTGAATCTTTAGAGGGGCACACAGGAATTTTGCTGTATTTAGACGAAATACAGAATTTCAATAAAAAACAACAACAATCTTTACTTGAAGTAGTGGAAAATGGGAAAATTACTTTAATAGCAAGTACCACTGAAAACCCATACTTTTATGTATATAATGCTCTGCTTTCGAGATGTACCGTATTTGAATTTCTTCCTGTTAGCACCGAAAGCATCATCAAAGCTTTAAAAAGAGCCATTGAAATTCTGTCCCAGGAATATTCAAAAGAAATTATTGTGTCTGACGATGCATATAATCATCTTGCTGCCACCGCAAACGGTGATGTAAGAAAAGCAATCAATGGTATTGAACTCGCTGTTTTAAGTAATATTTTATCCGATGACAACAAAATTAATATTGATTTAGAAAGTGCTTGTGAAGCTTGTCAGAACAGTGGATTCAAGTTTGATAAAGATGGAGATAATCACTATGACATTTTATCTGCATTTCAAAAATCAATCCGCGGCAGTGACCCCGATGCAGCAATTCATTACCTTGCCAGATTAATCGTAGGTGGAGATCTCGCATCAATTTGCCGACGACTTTTGGTTATAGCTTCTGAAGATATCGGATTGGCCTATCCAAGTGCCGCACCAATCGTTAAATCTTGTTGTGATAGTGCCATGCAACTTGGATTACCCGAGGCTCGCATTCCTTTAGCAGAAGCTGTGTTACTCTTGGCAACTGCTCCAAAATCAAACTCAGCAATTTGCGCTATTGATGCGGCGATTTCTGATATTAAATCTGAAAATGTTGGAGATATTCCTCAACATTTAAAAGATGGTCATTATGAAGGTGCAAAAAAATTAGGCAGAGCATTGGAATATAAATACCCACACAACTATCCTGGAAACTATGTAGACCAACAATATCTACCTGATAATTTAAAAAATCGCACTTATTACACCCCGGGAAATAATAAAAATGAGAACAATGCTTCCACCTACTGGAAAGGCATTAAAAAATAATTATTACATAGCAAGTTCTGTAATAGAACTTGCTATTTTAATATAAATTCACTCACACAATTATGTAAACTAATGCGTATTTTTGTGTATTTTTCCGACGCACTTATGCGGTTTATTTAATTAAAACTCAAATAAAATTTGAAGATAATTAACTAGAAAAAATGTAGATAATGTTCATAACTTCGTTTATAAGTGTATTTTACTAACTTTATGCCTGTAGATAACTTCAGATAATCAAAAACAATATAATTAATTATGTAAACAATCATAAAGCCTTTATATTCAGCATTTAAAGTCGGCATAATTTAAAATGTATTTCTTTTCCAAGAAAAGAATAAACCTCTTTATTATTAAGACAAACCTTAACAATAAAGAGGTAAATTTTTATTATAATGAGTAAATCTATAAGCCGGGTTCTGTATTAGACAATCATCTATCTAGGCTATATATCTCTATATAGCTCAAGCCACCTACCCAAGGAGCGTCGGGCCAACGTATTCTCCTTAATCCGGTGTTGCTCCAAGTGGGGTTTACACGAAAAAGACAGTTACCTGACTTCCAGTGAGCTCTTACCTCACTATTCCACCCTTACCGCGTATGCGGCGGTTTATTTTCTGTTGCACTATCCTGAGAGTCGCCTCTACCGGGAGTTACCCGGCACCCTGCCCTGCGGAGCCCGGACTTTCCTCATGTACGACCTTTCGGCACTGCACCTGCGATTGTCCGATTTACTCAAATATACTATTTAATTTGAAAAATATTTTTCGGAATTACTTCTTCTATATCTACATCTACACGTTTTTTCAGCATTTCTGCCAGTTTATGCACTACCGGGTTTTCAGTTTCAAAATGTCCTGCAGATATCAAGCAAATCCCTTCACGAAAAGCGAGTTGTGCCTGATCATATTTACATTCACCTGTTATAAATAAATCACAGCCTTGCTTGACTGCATCTTTAATAAAACTGCCACCTGAGCCACCTAAAACCGCAACTTTTTTGATAGTTTTATTTAAATCGCCAACAATCCTGAGCGCAGGAACCTTTAAATTCTCTTTTACATTTTCTATAACATTACTAAATGTTTCTTCATTTATATAACCTACACGCATCATTTCAATCTGCGTGCAATCAAACATTTCTACAGAATCTGCCAAAGCATAATTTACCCCGCCAACCGCCGCATCCAGATTAGTATGTGCGCTATATACGGATATATCATTTTTAATGGTCTTTATTAACAATTCATCGGTTATATTTTTTAGTGAATTAAAAATAGCAGGATGATGAGTTATTATCAACTCGGCGCTATTTTCGATAGCATATTCAACTGCATTTTCATCAAAATCAAGGCTGATTACAATTTTGGAAATTTCATTCTGAGGCAGCCCAATCATCAGACCCACATTATCCCATTCACAAGCAATTTCAGGTGGGGCGATTGATTCTAAAACCTCAATAATCTTTTGCAATTTCATACAATTTCTCCAATTTACTCACAATATTATTATTAACTTCCAATTGAGTATCATTAATATTAGATGCTTTATTTAGTCCATTAATCTCGTTTTTATATTTATTCAAAAGTTTTAAAAGGTACTCTGCTAATAGTTTATCCTTATTTTGAACAAACACAGGTGAAACCAAAAAATCAAAATCAGTTTCGTACTGATTTTCTCCGTCTGTAACTTTGATAACAGTGTATATTTTATTCTTTTCCTTGACTAAAACCTCATCAATTATTCTGTAGTTATTATTCTTAAGAAACTGACGAAGTTGAAAAATGTGAGTCATAGGTTGCAAAATAATTTCTTTAGCATTTTTTGCAACAGTAGCGTTTTTTTTAAGAATTGTCGATATTAAATCGCCACCCATACCTGCAATAACAATTGTTTCTACTTCACTGGGAGTCAGTGTATCCAAGCCATCACCCTGTCTGATTTGTATATCCTCTGACAATCCGTGTTGGTAAACTGTATTTCTACAGGCTTGTACAGGTCCTGATGCAACATCAGAAGCAATTACATTATCACATATACCTTTTTCAACTAAATATACTGGCAATTTTGCGTGGTCAGTGCCAATATCAGCCACTGTCTTATAATTAACCATTTGAGCGATTTTTAACAGTCTTTGCGTAAGAATCATAATTCCCTCTAAAAAAGTGAAACTCAACAAAAAAGACGGTGTTTATTCCGCCTTTAGTTGTATGTATCACAATTATAATACACTTCTTTTATCTTCTCTGATTTTCTGAAGAATAGATGACAAATTCTGCTCCAAAGAATCTAATGTCTGAGAAACATACTCTTTAGTCGCCATTCTCATATCTCTTGATTCGTTCTGGGCATTTTCCATAATTTTCATTGCTTCTTCATTAGCAAGTCTTGTAATTTCGTGTTCATTAACCATTACATTTACACGATCAGCAGTATTTTTAAGAATGTTGTCTGCTTCTTTTTGGGCTTCAATAAGAATTCTCTGTCTTTCTTCAGTAATTCTTTTTGCCTGTTTCAATTCTTCAGGAAGTTTTAATCTGATATCCTGTAAGGATTCCAACAATTCATCCTTATCTACAAAACCTCTTGAAGTGAAAGGAATTTTCCATGCACTTTCAATCGCTTCCTCAAGAACATCAATAAGATTCATTATATCCATTTAAGATTTCCTCCTCAATCTCTTATAAATTACATCAATTATTAGTTCAGGCACAAGATCTGTAAGATCTCCGCCTAATTTTCCAACTTCTTTAACAATGCTTGAACTTAAATATGAATATTTTTGATTAGACATCATAAACATTGTTTCAACATCAGGGTTTAATTTTTTGTTCATATGTGCCATCTGAAACTCGTATTCAAAATCAGATACTGCACGAAGCCCTTTTATAATTGTTTTTGCACCAACTGACTTAGCAAACTCAGCCAAAAGTCCGGAAAAGGTTGCAACTTCAACATTTTTATAATCGGCAAAAACTTCTTTTGCCAGTTCTACACGCTCTTCAATTGAAAAAAGCGGCACTTTCTGACTATTAATTGAAACTGCAACTATAACTTTATCAAAAACAGCAGCAGCACGTTTTACGATATCAGCGTGCCCCATAGTGATCGGATCAAAACTACCGGGATAAATTGCAATTTTCATAAACTACCACCTCCTGAATTGAGTGGTTTGTACAGTGTAATATACACTCGGCCATATCTGACATTCTTAATAACTTCATAGCCATCAAAATTTTTCAGTTCTACTTCACTTTCCAATACAATTATGGCACCTTCCTTAATGTGAGAATTCAGTTTAGAAAACACATCTTCTTCAATACCTTTACTATATGGTGGATCAAGAAAAACTAAATCAAATTTTTTCAGATTCTTCTTAAAAAAATCTTCATAACTACACAAGTTAACGTTTGCATTTTCAAATAACTTGGCATGTTTTAAATTGTTAATAACACAATCATAGGCTTTTTTGTTTTTTTCAACAAAAGTGCAACTTGAAACCCCTCTGCTCAATGCTTCTATTCCAAGAGCACCTGAACCTGCAAACAAATCCAGAACATCAATCTTTCCCAAATAAGGATAAAGAATTGAAAATAGAGATTCTTTTACTCGGTCCAACGTAGGACGCACATCAAGACCTTCAGGTGAAGAAAGTTTACACCCCTTAGCACTACCTGTGATAACTCTCATAACCTTTAAGTCATGCACCCCTTTCATAAAACAAATAAACATAGTAATCCTATATACTATATTTTATAATAATTAAAAAATTTGTCAAGACTTTCTTGATAAAAAAATCAGTTTTTTTGCATTTAATTTAAAATATTTGCATTATTTTCATCACTCAAATGCTTTTTTAGCATAAAATTAATAATTTTCAATTCATTTCCTGAAGGTATCAAACGCTTCTCTGCAATGTCAGCAACCGCTTGCTTAGCGTCGCTCAAAAGTTTAAGATCAGTTTCGCCAACAGGAAACCTAACAGGTGGTAAACCGTGCTGTCGAACACCCAGAAAATCTCCAGGTCCGCGCTGTTTCAAATCTTGTTCGCTGATATAAAATCCATCCGTCGAGTTTTCTATAACTTTTAGACGTTTAATTGTATCAGGATTTGAAGTTTTGGCAATTAAAATACAGTATGACTGTTTATTGCCACGCCCTACTCTACCACGCAATTGATGTAATTGAGAAAGACCAAACCGTTCTGAATTTTCAATTATCATCAAAGTAGCATCTTTTACGTCAACTCCAACTTCAACCACAGTTGTGGATACAAGAACATCAATAAATTTGTTTTTAAACCTGTCCATTACTTCATTTTTCTCAGTGTCTTTCATTTTACCGTGTAAAACACCGACTCTGATATTGGGTATTTTCGCTTTAATTTCTTCAGAAAAACCAACTGCATCCTTTAAGTCAAAATTTTCACTTTCTTCAACCAAGGGGCAAATTATGTATGCCTGACCGCCATTTTCAATTTCTTTTTGCATAAAAGCATATACACGCTGGCGATAACTTTCTCCAACCAAATAAGTTTTGATAGTTTTTCGACCTGAAGGCATTGAATCTATAACAGAAATATCAAGATCATTAAACATAATCAAAGACAAAGTTCTTGGAATAGGTGTAGCTGTCATAACCAAAAGGTGTGGATTCACGCCTTTTTCGATCAATTTCTGGCGTTGCCGCACTCCAAATCTGTGTTGTTCATCAACTATAACCAACCCAAGATTTTTAAATTTAACCGCATCTTCAAGCACTGCGTGAGTTCCTATTAAAATATCAATCTCCCCTGCCTCAATTTCCTTATAAATCGATTGCTTTTCTTTTGAGGAGCAAGATGATGTCAGTAAACGAATTTTGTTTTCAGGAAGCTTTTTTTGAAAATTTGCATAGTGTTGCTTTGCCAGGATTTCGGTAGGGGCAATCACAGCACAAGAAAAGCCATTTTGCACGGCAATAGCCGAAGCAGACATTGCAACCACAGTTTTACCCGATCCTACATCGCCTTGCAGTAATCTGTTCATTTGTCTGCCGGATGATAAATCACATTTAATTTCCTCAATTACCTTTTTTTGTGCGCATGTCAACGAAAAAGGCAAATTATTTTCAAACCACAAAGTATCAGTGTTTTCAAATATCAAGCCATCAGTTCTACCTTTTTTTCTGACATTTGCAAGCATTGCCTGAAAATAGAAAAATTCTTCAAAAGCAAATCGTTTTCTGCCCTCAATTACCTGTAGTTCATTTTCAGGAAAATGCACATATTTAAGTGAAGATATCACATCAGGCAACTCATATTTTTCTTCAACACAAGCAGGTAAAGTGCTTACGGCTATATTTTCCGAATAATTAAATGCATCCTTAACAATAGATGAAAAAGTTTTTTGCGGTATTTTTGACAGCAAAGGATATACAGGTAGAATTCTACCTGTATACCCTTTGTCATTATTGATATTTTCAAAAGCAGGACTAACCAACTCGAGTCTGCTTTTGCCTTTTTTTATTTTACCGTAAAAATTGTACTGTTCACCTTTTACAAGTTGCTTTGCAACAAATGGCTGATTATACCATACAACCATAATTTCTCCGGTTTCATCGTAAATTATACAATTTGAAATTGTTAAATTTGAACGCACTCTTACAGTTTTAGCCGTTGTCTTTACATTAGCCTGCAGGCACACTTCGTCGCCTTCACTCAAATTTTCGATAGAGGAAAAAGTTCTTCTGTCTTCATATCCGGATGGTAAAAAATTAATTAAATCATAAACACAATTAATACCAAGTCCGGCTAAAATATCTGCTCGTTTTTGCCCCACGCCTTTAAGTACAGTTGTGGGAGTGTTAAAAATATTCATAATTACTCCGCAGAAATATAATAGTAATAAAGTGGCTGACCGCCATCATAAAGAGCAAAATCCACATCAGGATATTTCGCTTCAAGTTCTTCTAAGAACAACTGCGCACACTGTTCGGTTACATCCTCACCTTTATACAAGGAAACAGAAGTTACCTCATCGTCTATCATTGCATTGATAACATTAAATGTTGTTTCGTTGATATTTTTAGATGATGTGCATATCTTGCCTTCAAGAAGCCCCATAATATCATCTTTCATAATATGCAATCCGTCGATATCGCAATCTCTTGCTGCAAAAGTTACAGACCCTGATTTAACAACACTTGCTGCCTCTGTCATTCTTCCCAGATTTTCTTCAGGGTTTAATTCTTCTTCATAAGCCAAAAGACAAGCAATACCCTGTACAATAGTTTTAGTCGGAACAACTATAATATTTTTTTCAGAAATATTTTTTGCCTGTTCAGCAGCCAAAATTATATTTTTATTATTAGGTAAAATATATATTGTTCCTGCATTTAAACTATCAATTTCTTTAATGAAATCTTCTGTTGAAGGGTTCATTGTCTGTCCGCCCTGAATAACAGAATGGCATCCTAATTCTTTAAACATCTGCACAACGCCGTTACCTGTAGCAACAGTGATGAATGCGTTTTCAACATACTCTTTTTGCTCAGTTTTCATCATTTCACGGCTTTGTTCTTTAAGATTATCAATTTTAACATCCACAATTTCACCAAGTTTCAGAGCCTCTTCCAAAGCAATACCAGGATTATTGGAATGAACATGAACTTTGATAATTTCAGGATCGTCAATAACAATAACACAGTCGCCGATGTATTCAAGTTTTTGGCGTAATTTTTTCCATGGCACTTTAGTTTCATTTTTCTTGATTATAAATTCAGTACAATATCCAAATTTAATATCTTCTAAAGGCACGTATTTATCATCAGATACAAAATCAACAACTTCTTCTTCAGTTTCAATAACTGTACCATTTTGCAAATAGTATAATGCACCTTCAAAAAGTGTCATTAATCCTTTACCGCCTGCATCAACAACATTTGCTTGTTTTAAAGCAGGGAGCATTTCAGTTGTAGAATCTAATGATTTATTTCCTGCTTCAACAACAGTTTCAAGAAGTTTTAAAACATCAGAAGAATTCTCTGTGTCGTAATCTTCAACGCCTTCGCATATCTGTCTGATTACTGTAAGAACTGTTCCTTCCTGAGGTTTCATAACCGCTCTGTATGCAGTTTCTTTAGCACCATTTAATGCCCTTATAACACCTTGAACATCAGCAGTATCAGCACCTTTTGCAACTTTGGCAATTCCTCTGAAAATCTGTGAAAGTATTACGCCGGAATTTCCTCGTGCACCTCTTAAAGAAGCGTTTGCTGCAATCTCTGCAATTGCAGAAACAGTTTCTTCATCTGAATTTTCAAGTGCTGTTTTTACTGCAGAAACAGTAAGAGACATATTAGTACCGGTATCTCCATCAGGCACCGGAAAAACATTCAAATCATCAACATATACTTTTTTATTAGAAAGATTATTAGCGGCAGAAATAAACATTTGTTTTAATGTTTTGCCGTCAATCAAACTATAAGACAACCCATTCACCTCCGGATTAATCATTAGAAACTCTGACGCTTTCAACCTGAACAACTACCTTTTCAACAGAAAAACCAGTCATTGATTCAACAGCATACTTTACACTATCAACAATATTCTTACTAATAGCATTAAGATTAACACCATACTCTGCAATAATATGCAATTCAAGTTGAACATTTCCACCGGAAACGGAAACCTTAACACCTTTATTTGCAGCATCTTTCTTCAAAATAGATGCAATTTCATCGGCTTTAGATCTGAATGCCATTCCAACTACACCAACACATTTTGTGGCTTCAGTTGCAGCAATCTTTCCAATAACCTCGTCAGAAACACAAATATTACCATATACATTTTCTGTCTTAACTGCCATTATTTTCATCCTTTCAATTAAAGAAATTTTATCTCAGGCTCAATTTTTACACCAAATTTTTCATATACTGTACTTTGGCACAAACCCATTAATTCTTTTACATCGTGAGCGGTTGCATCACCAACATTAACAACAAAACCACAATGTTTTTCAGACACTTGCGCGCCACCTATTTTTATACCACGCAAACCGCTGTCATCAATCAATTTTGCTGCGTAGTAGCCTTCAGGGCGCTTAAAAGCACTGCCTGCACTGGGAAAATTCAATGGTTGCTTATCAGCCCTTCTTTTATTCAATTCTCTCATTTTGCACAAGATTTCATCCTTGGCACCATTATTTAAACTAATCACAGACGAAAGTATTATATAATCCTTATTGCTGAAATAACTATGTCTGTATAAAAATTCGTGTTCATCACCAACTAATTCAAACACATTTCCATTTTTATCGCAATAAGTTGTTTTTGTAACAACTTGAGAAAGTTCTCCATCATATGCTCCGGCATTCATAACAATACCTCCACCTATTGTACCCGGAATTCCGGAGGCAAATTCAAATCCCGCAAGAGAATTTTCAAGTGCACAATTTGCAATTTTAGAAAGTGTTGCTCCGCACTCTGCCACTATTTCATTTCCGCTAATAGAAACGCCATTAACTTTAGTTGTCTTTATGACATAGTAGTCTACACCTTCGTCAGGGGCCAATATGTTTGAACCATTTCCAAGAACAACAAACTTATCATTTTTCAATGCTTTAATAACATTTAATAACTCTTCCAAAGACTCAGGAACAACTAACGCTTTTGCATTTCCACCAATCTTAAAAGTTGTATGATTTTTAAGTGGTTCATTTTCTAAAATTCTGTCTTTTGCACAAACATCAAATAGATTGTTTATGACAATTCCTCCAATCAGGTATATTTATTCTCTCAAAAGTGCCGCACCGACAATTCCTGCATCATTGCCAAGTTCAGCCTTAACAATTGTACCATCTTTGAAATACGGACTTTCGGTACCTTCATATTTTTCTTTTTTTACTGCTTCTCTGAGTGGTGCAAGAAGATTCTCACCTTCGTTAGAAACACCACCACCAATAACAAAAACCTCAGGCTGGAAAATGCTAACAATATTAGCAATTCCTGCTGCAAGATACTTTATGTATTTATCTACTACTGCCTGCGCTGTCTTATCGCCAAGTTTAGCAGCGTTAAAAGCAGTTCTGCCGCTGAATTTTCCTTCTTCTTCATACATTTTCCACATAATAGATTCTTTATCATTTTCAGCAAATTCTTTTGTGAATTTAATTAATGCAGTTGCAGATGAATATGCTTCCCAACAACCCTTTCTTCCACAACCACATTGTTCTCCGTCAACTTCAAGAACCATATGTCCGAGTTCAGCGCCAAAGAAATTAAAACCGCTATATAAACTACCATTAACAACAATACCACCGCCAACACCTGTTCCAAGTGTTATCATAACAGAGTCCTTTACTCCTTTTGCAGCGCCCGCAATGGCTTCAGCCCAAGCAGCACAGTTTGCATCATTATCCAAATAAATAGGTTTATTAATATACTTCTGAATTTCTTTTCGCATTTCGTAATTATGAAATGGAAGATTTGCACCTGTAATTAATATTCCAAGATTTTTTTCAATAAACCCCGGACAAGCAACACCAACAGATGCTACTTCATCCATACTGGCACCAAACTCTTCAACAACAGCAATAGAAGTCATTGCCATATCTTTTACAATTTCTTCTGGTGATCTTTGTGCCAAGGTAGGTGTGCTTTTTTTTGCAACAATTTTACCTTCTTCATTAACCAAACCTACAGCGATATTAGTGCCACCAAGGTCGATACCCACATAATACATACTTTATTCTCTCCTAACATCAATAATGTTATTTGTTTAGTTCTGCCTGTTTCTTTTCCATATCTTCAAAAAGACGTTTATTCAATTCTTCAGCTGCGTTATAACCCATTTTCTTTTGTCTGTTGTTCATAGCCGCAACTTCAATTATAATTGCAAGGTTTCTTCCCGGTCGAACAGGAATAGTAAGCGATGGAAGATTTATACCTAAAATTTCTGTAGTTTCATTTGCAAGACCAAGCCTGTCATACTTTTTGTGTTGTTGCCATTGCTCAAGAGAAATAACCATATCGATTTTTTCAGTCTCTTTTACAGCACCCATACCAAAGATATTTTTAACATCAACAATCCCAATACCCCTGAGTTCAATAAAATGCTTAATAATATCAGGTGCGCTTCCAACTAAAGTAATTTCGGAAACCTTTTTAATTTCAACAGCATCATCGGCAACTAATCTGTGACCACGTTTAACAAGTTCAATTGCAGTTTCACTTTTACCAACGCCACTCTCACCAAGAATTAGTATACCTTCACCATAAACCTCAACCAAAACGCCGTGTCTTGTGATACGCTCCCCTAATTCAACATTAAGCATAGCAATAAGACTGCTCATTAATCTTGAAGTAGATTCTTCAGAACGCAAAATAGGAACATTGCGTTTGATTGAAGCATTTATCATTGACTGCGAGGGTTCTAATGATCTGGTAATAATCAAAGCAGGAATTCCTGCTTCAAATAATTTATCAAATTTTTCAAATTGTTCATCAGGTGATAAATTATCCATATATGTATGTTCAATTTTTCCGAATACCTGTATACGAGATGCATCAAAATAATCAAAAAAACCTGTTAAAGGTAATCCCGGTCGATTTACATCCATATTAAAAATTAAAATATCATTAACAGTTTCAGCGCAAGTTAAAATTTCCAACCGTTGTTTATCAACAATTTTTTTCAAACTAACTGAAAACTTTTGTTCATCCATAAATTCACCCCATCTGCACTTCATACATATATACAAAGCATATTATATCACAACATAGGAAATTTTACAATAATTTTTCAAAAAAAAGAAACGTGTATTTTAACACGCTTCTGATAATAGTTAATTAATATAATCCCGCCTGACCGTTTCCCCGACTATTTTAAACCTGAAATTTCAGGTGGGTTTCCTCTCGTTTGCTTAATCGCTCCTCCAATGCCACTTATGTGGGGAGGCCTGCAAGCCACAATCGAAGTAAGAATCCCTTAAAATGAGTGTTGGTTCAAAACACGGACAGGGATTAAACACAAATCAGGCAGGAAGAAATCAATTATTATTCTTCGTCCTGTTCGCAAAGTTCGGCATACTTATCTAAGACAGACTGTGCCTCAGCGTCGTCATCAACACCAACCAAAACTTCGCAATCAGCGTCATCATTTTCAAATTTCAAAATAACAACGCCACCTTCAGGATCTTCAACAGGAAGTAAGAGCACATAATACTCATCATTCATTTCAATAGTATCAATATGTTCAAATTCTACTTCTTTACCTTCATCGTCTGTTAAAACGATAATACCTTCTTTTTCAGACATAACTATACCTCTTTTCTAATTTTATCGCAGTAAAATATAACTCTAATATTATATAACAGATTTTAAAAATTATTCTTTTGATTTAACTGCATACATTAACACGTAAGGTACAGCAATCAAAGCTAACATTAAAAACAAATTATACCATCTTACAGCAGTAAACAACTGGAAAACATAAGCAACTGCTGTTAAAAACGCATAAGATGCATAAGCCCATGAAAAGGCTTTATTTTTACTTTTAACAATGCCTAAAATTCCAAATGCTAAAGCCGCAAGGAAAATCACTACATTGACAATGTTTTTAATCAATATAAACAGACTTACCATATTGTCAGGTAAAACATAAAGCAAAACTGCAGGAACAATGCTTACAACAAGCATTATTAAAATAAACCACCATTTTGAAAGCAATCTTTTACCAAAAGCAATTTTATCTGCAAATGAGAATACAAAAAAACTTGAAAAAGCATATGCAGCAGCATACAAATAACTATACAATGTAAGTTGTCCGATACCGTGAAGAAGTTTTGCGGCAAAACCTAAAACTCCCAACAATAAGAATTCAATTGACAAAAGTACAATATCTCCGCGTTTTGAAACAGCGCCATGGAAAAGAGTAAATAATGATGGTATTGCAATAAAAAGGAAACCACACATCAAAACCCAAATTAATTCTGTTGTTAAATTAATTAAATAATAATATGCAACGCCAACCATAACCATAATCATTGCAAAAATTGTGTTAATTCTGGCAATTTCATCTTTGTTTAAAAGAAAACTTTTCATATGTTACTCCTTAAAAAACTAATTTTGATTCAATAAAGTCTTTAATTTCTTCGATTTTAATTCTCTGCTGTTCCATTGTGTCACGATCTCTAACAGTAACGCAACCGTCAGTTTCAGACTCAAAATCGTATGTGATACAATATGGTGTTCCAATTTCGTCCTGACGACGATATCTTTTTCCGATAGAACCCGCTTCATCATATTCACAGTTAAAGTATTTTGAAAGTTCAGCATAAACTGCACCTGCACCTTCAGCAAGTTTCTTAGAAAGTGGTAAAACTGCCGCTTTTACAGGAGCCAATGCTGGATGGAGTCTAAGTACAACACGTGTATCACCTTCACCAACTTCTTCTTCATCATATGCTTCACAAAGGAATGCCAAAGCAACTCTGTCCGCACCAAGTGATGGTTCAACGCAATATGGAACATATTTTTCATTAGTAATCGGATCAGTATATTCCATTGATTCACCAGAATGCTGTGCATGCTGTTTTAAGTCAAAGTCTGTTCTGTCAGCAATACCCCAAAGTTCGCCCCAACCAAATGGGAATAAAAATTCAATATCAGTTGTTGCATTTGAATAATGGGAAAGTTCTTCAGGAGAATGATCACGCATTTTAATATTTTCTTCTTTCATACCAAGAGACAAAAGGAAGTTTTTGCAATAATCTTTCCAGAAAATAAACCATTCCATATCAGTTCCCGGTGCACAGAAGAATTCAAGTTCCATCTGTTCAAACTCTCTTGTTCTGAAAGTGAAGTTACCAGGTGTGATTTCATTTCTGAAAGATTTACCTACCTGACCAATACCAAATGGAATTTTCTTTCTTGTTGTTCTCTGAACATTTTTAAAGTTAACGAAAATACCCTGCGCTGTTTCAGGACGCAAATATAACTCAGATTTTGAATCCTCAGTAACACCCTGGAATGTTTTGAACATAAGATTGAATTTTCTGATTGAAGTAAAGTTTGCTTTTCCACATTCAGGACATACGATACCATTTTCAATGATGTAATTATACATCTGTTCATCTGTCCAACCATCGGCAGAAACGTGAGCTGCATCTTCAATAAGTTTGTCCGCTCTGAAACGTGCTTTACATTCTTTACAGTCCATTAAAGGATCTGAAAATCCGCCAACATGACCTGAAGCAACCCAAGTCTGTGGATTCATAAGAATAGCTGCATCTAAACCTACATTGTATGGGCTTTCCTGAATGAATTTTTTCCACCATGCTTTTTTTACATTGTTTTTGAATTCAACACCAAGTGGACCATAATCCCATGTATTAGAAAGACCACCGTAAATTTCAGAACCTGGATACACATAACCTCTGCCCTTGCAAAGTGCTACCACTTTTTCCATAGTTTTTTTAGAATTATCCATAATTACCTCCGATTTATTTATGATATAATTTTTTTGTATGATATTGAGGCTCACATGTAACATTTACACCAAGCCTTTTGAAAACATTTTCATCAACGCCTGATAAAATAACTGTTGAATGTAATTCACATCCACGCAATTTATCAAGTTGCATCAATGCTTTTTCAGCATCGGGATTTTTTGTTCCGCAAATTGCCAAAGCAATTAATATTTCGTCTGTATGAAGTCTCGGGTTGTGATTGCCCATATGTTTAGTTTTTAAACTTTGAATAGGCTCAATTTCCAACGGAGAAATCAATTTTGCTTCATGGCTGATTCCCGCCAATTCTTTTAAAGCGTTAATCAGTGCCGCTGCACAAGCTCCCAACAAAGAACTTGTTTTGCCCGTAACAATTTTACCACAAGGCAGTTCAATTGCAACAGCAGGTAAGTTTGTATCTTCTGCACGCTTTGCCGCTTCTTTGACAACAGGTCTGTTTTCACAAGTAACATGTGTCTGATTCATCAGAAGTTCTAATTTATACACTTCCGCATTTTCAGCAAGACCCTGCTTCTGAGCGCAACGCGCTGAATAATATCTTCTTATAATTTCCTGTTTTGAAGCATCACACACTGCATCATCATCTGTAATGCAAAAACCTGCCATATTAACCCCCATGTCTGTTGGGCTTTTATATGGCGAGTGGCCATGGATTTTTTCAAAAATCGCATTCAATACAGGAAAAATTTCTATATCTCGATTATAATTAACAGTCGTTTTGCCATATGCTTCCAAATGGAATGGATCTATCATATTAACATCATCAAGATCGGCAGTTGCGGCTTCATAAGCAAGATTCACAGGATGTTTAAGAGGTAAATTCCACACAGGGAATGTTTCAAATTTTGCATATCCAGCCTGCACATTACTCTTGTTTTCGTGATATAACTGAGAAAGGCATGTTGCCATTTTACCACTTCCAGGACCTGGTGCAGTAACAACGACTAAAGATCTTGTGGTTTCAACATATTCATTTTTACCAAAGCCTTCTTCACTTACAATCAAAGGAATGTTAGCAGGATAATCAGGAATGTTATAGTGCATATACACCTTAATTCCCATACTTTCAAGTCTCTTTTTAAACGCGTCTGCGGTGCTTTGAGATTTGTATTGTGTAATTACCACACTTCCAACATATAAACCAATACCACGAAAAGCATCTATTAATCTTAAGGTTTCAAGGTCGTATGTAATACCAAGATCACCTCTGCGCTTATTTTTTTCTATAGCATCAGCGCTGATTACAATTACAATTTCAGCCTCATCTTTTAATTCTAAAAGTAATTTGACTTTGCTATCAGGTTGAAACCCTGGCAAAACACGGGCAGCATGATAATCATCAAAAAGTTTCCCACCAAATTCAAGGTATAATTTACCACCAAATTGCGAAATTCTTTCACGAATGTTTTCAGACTGCAATTCAAGATATTTTTGATTGTCAAAACCAATTTTTGTCATAAACAAATCCTCATCTAATGTATACTATTCTATAGATTATATCACTTAAACTAAAATAGTGCAATATATAAATTTATTTTTTTACTTATTTTATTATTTTTCCGTCAAATCCTACATTGATAAAAAGTTGTTCATTTTTATCACATAAACATAAAGCATCAGTTTTTTCGATGATGTCAGCAATGAGTTTGTCCGATAAATCAACTTTTTCAAACACCTCAGCACATACCTTGTCGGTATAAACAACATCACCTATTGGAATGGCGTTTGCAGACAGATAATTCATAACTTTCCCCCATACGTTATAATCACATGACAGAACAATTTTATCACATAAATATCTGTTTACAATGTCAGCACTTTCAACAACTTTTTTAACACTGTCTGAATATGCCCTTACCAAACCACCTGTACCGAGCAGCGTTCCTCCGAAATATCTTGTGATTACAACGCATACATCAAGAAGACCTTCCCCTTCTAAAACATTAAGTGAAGGAACCCCCGATGTACCTGAGGGCTCCCCATCATCAGAATATCTTTTTGTATTGCCATCTACCAAAGTGTACGCATAAACATTATGGGTTGCGTCCCAGAATTCAGACCGCATTTCTTCAATGAAAGACATCGCCTCTTCCTGGGTTGTAACATGCCTTAAAGTTGCTATAAACTTAGATTTCTTTTCTATAATTTCATCTCTGTATTCACATAAAACCGTTTTATACGAATTTATCAAAAAATCACCCTTTGTATTTTAGATTTTAAATATATTTTTTAAAATCTTACTCCAGAATTTTGATGGATTTACTACAACAATTTTCACAAAACCAATCCTTTCTTAAATTATGCAAAAAGCACCGTGCAACATATCGTGATAACAGCTGCACAAAGCATAAACAAAATCCAGTTTTCGGGCAGAATTATGTAAATTACTATTCCTGCCGCAAATCCCAGGATAATGTATAGCCACCATTTGCATTTTCTGAACATAATACCAACCCTTAAAGAAGTTTTATTTGTTATCATTATATTACAGAAAAGATCTTGTGTGCAAAATTATTCTTCAGTTTTGTTGACAATTGCAATTACTTTGCCTGAATTAACGGTTATTGCAGCGTTTTTCGAGGCAACATTACTAAGTGTAACAGTTTCTCCAGTAATAACATCACAATTACTGATGTTATACTTGAAATTTTCCAAAGTTAAATTGGATTTTTCAACAGGAAAAAAGCTGATAGTTTTGTTTTCATATTCTGAAAAGTCATTGTGTACTGTGCACAAAAAAGCTACAGTATCAACTTCTTCAATGCATAAATCAGGATACTTAGCAAGCAAAAAAACATTGAACAATTGATGATCAAGTCGTTTACCAAGAGAGCATGTAAGAATAATTTCCTTGCCAAAATTTTCAATCGCGTATTCAATAGCAATCTCTGCATCGCTTAAATCTTTTTCTTTTGGAAAAATAACACACTCTACCCCATCAGGCACAGTTGAAGAATCAAAATCACCAACAACAATATCAGGCTTTATTCCAGCAGAAACTGCGTGTAAAAACCCACCGTCAGCACATATAATTTTGTCATATGCTTCAGAAAGTTTTTTTAAAAATGGTAAACTTTTACACTCACCGTTTAAAATAATCAGCGTTTTCATAATTATTTTGATTTAATGGCTTTAACAACATCTTCAGGACATTCAGCATTAAATACTGCACTTCCTGCAACAATAATGTTGGCACCTGCTTCAATCACTTTATCAATATTATCCAGTTTAACCCCACCATCGATTTCAATGTCAAGTTTTGGATATCTCTCTCTTAAAAATCTGATTTTATCAAGACAATCTTCAATAAGTGATTGTCCGCCAAATCCAGGATTTACAGTCATTATCAAAACCATATCCACATCATCTATGTATGGTAAAATAACATCCACAGGTGTAGGAGGATTGATAGTAATACCAACTTTCACACCGAGATCCTTGATTTGTCTGATCAAAGATTTCATATCATTTGTTGTTTCGTAATGAACCGTAAGAATATCTGCTCCGCTTTTTGCAAAACTTTCTACATATTTTTCCGGATTTTCGATCATAAGATGCACATCAAAAACTGCCTTTGAATGTGGTCTCAAACTTGAAACAACGCAAGGTCCTAAAGTCATATTAGGTACAAAATGTCCATCCATAACGTCAATATGAATATATTCACTTCCAGCGTCTTCAACCATTTGTACATCTTCACGTAATTTTGAAAAATCAGCCGATAAAATCGACGGTGCAACTATTGCCATTTTAATGTTCCTCTCTAAATTCAAAATTTATCTTTAAAATTCAATGCTTCTTCATATAATACTGCATAACTTTCATATCTGCTTTTTGGAATTTCACCATTTGCTACTTTTTCCTTAACAACACAACCGGGTTCGTTAATATGTGTACAACCTGAAAACTTACATTCGCCAAAGCAATTTTCAAATTCTTTGAAACAATTTTGGAGATTTGCAGGTGAAATTTCAGACAAATCAACAACACTAAATCCGGGAGTGTCTGCAATAAAACCACCAAATTCCAAAGGCAACAACGAAGCGTGAGTAGTAGTATGTCTGCCTCGCTTAATCTTACCAACCTCGCCCGTTGTTCTGTCGAAATTTTCATCAAGCAGGTTAATTATACTGGACTTGCCTACTCCTGAACAGCCTGCAAAAGCGGTAATTTTATCTTTAAGAACACTTTTCAAAGGTTCAATATCAGTGCATCCATCTGTTGCAGATATAACAGTAACATCATATCCTGCCATTTTGTAAACACACTCGATTTCGCTACAATCTGCAAGATCTGCTTTGTTGATGCAAATATGCACATTAAATCCGTTGTACTCAAGCAAAGCAAGCAGTTTATCGGTTTGCTTATAATTAGGATCAGGCTCAGCGGCAGCAATAACCACCACAATCTGGTCAACATTTGCAACTGCAGGTCTGATAAGACTGTTTTTTCTTGGCAAAACGCCTGTTATTGCATATGTTCCGCTTTCTTCTTCAAGCATAACATTATCCCCGATCAGAAGCCTGATTTTTTCTTGTTTTATTCTTCCTCTTGCTCTGGCTTCAAAAATTTCCCCATCAACCATAACAGTATAAAAACTTCCAAAGCCGTTAAGCAATAATCCACGCAATTCTCTCATTAAAATTTCACTGTTTTCTCAATAATAATTTTTCCATCAATAAAAGCATTAACAACCACATCGCCACTTCCTGTAATCGGAACACTTATAGCGCCTTCACTGCCGGAATGTGTACCTTCATATACAGTAGCACCATTGGCTGTAACTTTAACCGTCATTCTATCTTTATCAGCAGGGAGCATAACGGTAACTTCCTTAGTTTTAGTTGCAGATGATGGCGGATTGTTATTTCCTGAATTTGAAGGATTATCAAGTGACGCTTCCCCGTCCTCACCTGTGCCTATTGTGATTGTTATTGTGCTCTTTTCAGCAACACGCAAACCTGATTCGATAGACTGCTTTATTACCTTGCCTTTTGATGCAGCATCTGATTTATCATATTCTGTCTTAACAACCAAATTTACACCTGCAAGTTTGCGTTCTGCTTCGTCCTGCTCCATACCAAGTACTGAAGGAACAACTGGATGCAAAGCCTCTGTTCCTGCACTTACAACAACAATTACTCTGTCAACCCCTACTTTTACTTTTTTGCTTGGTGAAGGAGTTGTTCTAATAACTGTAT
Organism: Clostridia bacterium; assembly: GCA_045660065.1. Classification (GTDB taxonomy): domain Bacteria; phylum Bacillota; class Clostridia; order RGIG6154; family RGIG6154; genus RGIG2094. The sequence continues at coordinate 998 of JAZRDC010000025.1, read as the reverse complement.
CTTCAGGAATAGAATCATCATTTTCATATTCAACGGAATAAAGAATATTAGCCTCATTCAATTTGATTTCAGCCTGTCTGTAATCCATATTTTCAACATCAGGCATTTTAACAATCTGCGGCCCCTGACTTACCGTTACATTGATAACATATGGTGATTTAATCATAGTGCCGGCATCAGGATCCTGACCTATAATAACGCCTTCGTCATATTCAGAAGAATATTCTTCGCTGCTTTCTTTAATTTTAATATCTTTATAGGTTTCTTTAGCTTTATCAAGATCAACGCCGATTAAATCCGGAACTTCAATTTCTCCGCGCTCCCCGTTCCCAAAAGAGAATGTTCCAGGGAACAAAACTCCAATAGTAATAAATGCTAAAATTGCAACTACAAGAATTGAAGCACCAATTCCCGCAATAACTGCAACTCTATCTTCTTTTTTCTGTTTTGCACTCATTTGGGGACGCTTCACCTCTTTCTTGCGATTTTTTGAAGCAGTATCTTTGCTTTTTTTAATTTCATTTTCAATTGCTACTGTATCAATTTTCTTGGTCTTAAAATCATCTTCTGTACGAATAACAGTGCTTTCATTATCCATCTGCATTATTTTAAGTTCAACAAGCAACTCACCCGCTGACTGAAATCTGTCATTCTGATTCTTTTTCATTGTCTTTTGAATAATTTCTTCCATTCCGAGAGGTATTCCAGGTACAATTTCAGATGGTGGTGTCGCTTCTTCCTGCATATGCTTTAAAGCCACTGAAACAGAATTGTCGCTTTCAAAAGGCAATTTACCTGTAAGCATTTCATAGAGAACAACGCCGATTGAATAAAGGTCGGCCTTTTCATCAGTAAGCTCACCTTTGGCTTGTGGGAATGTGGAAATCAGCTGGCAGTATATGCAGCAATGCCCGAGGAACTGAGCGATAAAATACCGGATGTGGCAGTTTCCTATCTTTATGTAAAAAACAGAATGGAGAGCTTTTTGGGGAGGGAAT
>JAZRDC010000024.1:0-2628 GCA_045660065.1 Clostridia bacterium | reverse complement strand
TTGCATAAGAGGGTCCCATGGTATGGGAGCTTGACGGACCGTATCCGATTTTATAAATACTTTTTATTGATTTCATAGTTTTATCGCCTCATTTATTTAATTTTATCATACCCATGATTAAAAGTAAATATTTTTGAGAGGTGAAAGGCTTGACCAAATCAGAAAATCATTTCCAGAAAATTAATTGTTAAATGCTTAAAAGCCGTGGTACGATTTTGCGTTACCACGGCTTTTTGTCCGATATTTGATTTAAATTCGTGGGTCAATACTTTTATTAATCGTCCCAACGCTCTATGGCATTGACCCTTTTTATGATTTCGTTTTTCATAATTTCTAAATCTCGGGTTTTATTTCTTTTTTCTTTATGACGACGACCCGGAAGAAGAATCAATGATATAATTCCGAATAGCATAGAATACAGTTGTACTGTGGTGAATTCATAGTTTGATAAAAAAGCTGTACACAAACAAAACACTATAAGAGTCGGTATACAAATGAAAGGTATAAAATCAGATAAGAGATATCCTCTGTTGTAAATAGAATAAATTGTAATCTTTGTTTTATTTTCTCCCTCTGTAACTTCTCCAACGACGCTGTATAAACGGTCACTTTCAAGCCTCTTTTTATGACGGCTTAAATTGCAAACAGCAAGTCTGCCGTCATTATGGCATAAAAACTCCAATTTTATATCACGACTGTCTGTTTCACGACATATTCCTTGCTGTGCTTTAAGTCGCTGTATGGTAAGGCTATAGCTTGTATCAATTTCTATTTCTGTTTTGTCGATGATTTTTGTGAAAAATGTTGATTTCATAGTGTATTTATAACCCTCTGTTTTTAAGGTCATTGACTAAATTGACATAAAATTCTCTCACATCAAAGTCATCAATATTTTCGCGGTTTAAATCTATCATATCTCCGTGGGAAATTCCACGATTACCTCTGGGAGTAAGCAAAGTATAGTTATCACCCCACTTAAATGATTTTTCACTGACCAGCCCATCATTGGCTCCGTCAAAGTGATTTACAAGGTGATAGGAAAAATTAAGAGGAAATTTGCCACCGGAGGCTTTATACATAACAGAGCCTACACTTTGGCAGAACACAGTGGGAGGCGCTGTCAGTTCTTTATCCAATTTTTCGCAGAAAGAAGCGGTAAGGTTAGTTACGGCGGCAATAAAATCTGCATCAGGCTCGCCTAATTTGTTAAGGGTTTTGTTATATGCTGATGCCACTCTGTTCTTAATAGTATCAGGGATTTTTGTGAGCAAATAGTCAGCGAACAAACAACCTCTGTGGGGAGTGTTAATTGTGGTTAAAGAAGCAACGTAAGGCGCGGCTCCCGATTTTGCTAAAGCGTAACGGCAATCAAGTCCGCCCTTTGAGTGTGCAATGATATTTACTTTTTCACAACCGAACTCTTCTGTAATAACTTTGATTCTTTTTGTCAGTGCTTGGGCACAGTCAGCAACCGAAGCCGCCGAAGGATGATTGCCGTAGTAAATTTTTGCACCATTGGCCTCAAGCTCTGCAGGGATTCTGCCCCAATAATTAAAATATTTTGTGTCTCTGAAAAATACTCCGTGTACCATCAAAATCGGGTATTTGGTTTGGCAGAGCTTTTTATCTTGTCTTTGAAGTTTGATTTCTTCTTTTTTACACTCAAAGGCAACCTCTTTAATTGTTTTCTTTAGTATGAAATTAAGTACTACAAGATTTGCAATGGGGATAAACCCGCATATAATTCCTATTACTCGTAATTTTATACCTAACTGAGATGAGGCTGTGTATACGCAGATAATTCCGTTCCAAAAGAGTATTGCCTCTATAAGTATGCAAATTAAAGCACTCCAGAAAAATGCAAGTAAATTTTCGGGCAGGGTATAAAAAGCTAAAATGGTATGATATATAATTGAAATAAGAGCAGAAAATTCAAAGGCAATCAGCAATACTGAACCGTGAAAGCATATTTTAAGACGCTTTCTTTCTGTTTTTAAGGCAAATATTCCCGCGAATGTATTTATAAAGACAAACAGCGGAATAAATAAAAATACTAAAAGCCATTGTCGTGTGAGCAACATAAAACTGTTAGCTATAATAGCACAAGCTAAAGAATATATTATGTAAAGTATGCGTGCCTTCTTCATGCTTTTGCCCCTTTGTGCTAAAATCTCTTTTTATAATTATACTTTGTGTATCATAGAAAGTAAAGATTTTAATGTTTTATATATTCCGTTTTACAGTTATTAGTCTTAATACTTTACATTAAAAACAAGTTGTGATATAATATGTGCACCACACAAAATTGAATATTTGTCATCTTTGTTATAGAAGTGGGCATTTTACTATTGGTAAAAGTGCTGACTTCAGTTTTTCCATTTCTATATGGGATGACATTTCGATTTTGTGTGGTAGCAAATCGGAGTCGAGCATTTTTCGGTGTGTGCAACTTCGGTTGCACACACTTTTTTATTTTTTGGAGTTATATATGCTGGATGCTTATACCGTCAGTTTTTTCGGACATAGGGAGCTTAAAAGCTTTACTAATATATATTTGCAACTGGAAAATCTCATTAGAGAACTGGTTGACACAAAGCAATATGTAGAGTTTTTGGTTGGCAGAAACGG
>JAZRDC010000023.1:0-4634 GCA_045660065.1 Clostridia bacterium | reverse complement strand
GTTGGTGCGTTTGGATTTGCAATAAAAATTGTTTTGTTTAATCCAAAATAATCGCTTATGTTTATTGTAAAGTCCTCTTTTAATGGGATTTCTGTATAATCAACCCCATTTAAGTCCGCAAACACAGGGTAAAATCCGTATGTAATATTTGGAAATGCCGCACCTGTTTTATTATCGCAAAATGCAATGAATGCAAAGTTTAAAATTTCGTCTGAGCCATTTGTAACTAAAACTTCGTCATATTCAACACCTAAAACATCAGCAATTTTTTGTGTTAATTCTCTGCACTCAGGATCGGGATACAGATGCAATTTTTCTGCCGCCTCACCTGCCATTTTAACCGCTTTTTCTGTTGGTGCAAATGGTGATTCGTTGGTATTTAATTTAATATATTTCATATCCTTCGGCTGTTCACCTGGGGTATACGGCACAAGTCTGTTTAATTTTTCGCTGAAAAATCTGCTCACTTTTTTCACTCCTCCATGCGTATTACTGCACTTTTAGCGTGTGCTGTAAGTCCTTCTTTTTTTGCAAAATATTCAACATCTTTTGCAACTTTTGAAAGAGCATTTTTTGTAAAATATGTGTATTGTGTTTTCTTGACAAAATCATCTACTGAAAGCGGACTTGAGAATTTTGCAGTTCCGCTTGTAGGAAGTGTATGATTTGGTCCTGCAAAGTAATCCCCAAGGGCTTCAGGGCAGTTTTTGCCCATAAAGATTGAACCTGCGTGACGGATTGCATCTAAATAATCAAATGGATTATCCACACAAAGTTCTAAGTGTTCAGGTGCAATTTCGTTTGAAATTTCAATTGCTTTATCCAAAGTATCTGCAACGATAATTTTTCCGTTGTTATCAATTGACGCTCTTGCAATTTCTGCACGTTCTAACATTGGAATCTGAATTTCAAGTTCTTCTGAAACTTTTTTTGCAAGGTCCATTGAGTCAGTAACCAATACCGCACTTGCAAGTTTATCGTGTTCTGCCTGAGATAAAAGGTCTGCCGCTAAATGTTTTGGATTTGATGTAGCATCTGCTACAATTAAAATTTCACTTGGTCCTGCAATCATATCGATAGAAACAAGTCCAAAAACCTGCTTTTTTGCCTCTGCTACAAAAGCATTCCCGGGTCCTACAATTTTATCAACCTTTGGTACGCTCTCCGTACCGTAAGCAAGTGCTGCTATTGCCTGAGCACCGCCAAGTTTAAATATTTTATCAACTCCTGCTATTTTGGCAGCCGCTAAAATTACAGGATTTACTTTTCCGTTTGCAGATGGTGGTGTTACCATTACAACTTCTTTTACCCCTGCGATTTTGGCAGGAATTGAGTCCATTAAAACAGTTGAAGGATATGCTGCGGTACCGCCAGGAACATAAAGTCCTGCTCTGTCCACAGGAATAACTTTCTGCCCCATTACAACGCCGTCTTCATCATTTATAATAAAACTGTTTCTTACCTGTTTTTCGTGGAATTTAGTAATATTTTTTGATGCTTTTTTCAAAATTTCAACAAATTCAGGTTCTACCTCATTAAAGGCTTCTTCAATTTCTTCTTCTGTAACCATAAGTGATGAAAGTTTTGCTTTATCAAATTTTTCGCAGTATTTATAAAGAGCGCTATCACCGTTTTCTCTTACATCTTTTATAATTTCAGAAACTATATCTTCAACGTTAAATTCAGGTTCAACACGGGCAAAAATTTCCTCATTTTTAACCTGACCATATTCTAAAATCTTAATCATTTTTGTCCTCCGTCTGTTTTTTCAGTTCACCAAAAACTTTTTCAATAAGTTCATTTTTAAATTTAAAACTTGCCTTATTAGAAATAAGTCTTGCGCTGATAGGCACTATTTCTTCTTTAACTTCCAGATTATTTTCCTTTAAGGTTGTGCCGGTTTCAACAATATCAACAATAACATCTGAAAGTCCTAAAATCGGTGCAATTTCAATAGAACCGTTAAGATGAATAATATCAATTTCCCTACCAAGACTTGCATAATATTTTTTTGTGATATTTGTGAATTTTGTTGCAACTCTCAAGGTTTTTTGTGTATCGTCTGAAAATTCTTTCTTTGCGGCAACTGCCATTCTGCATTTGCCCATATCAAGGTCTAAAAGTTCATAAACATCGGGCTGGTACTCAAGCAAAATATCTTTTCCTGCAACACCGATATCTGCCGCACCACGCTCAACATAAATTGCAACATCAGATGGTTTTACCCAGAAATATCTGACATTTACTTCCTTGTTTTCAAAAATGAGTTTTCTGTTGTTTTCTTCAATTGAAGGACAAGGGAAACCCGCTTTTTTGAACATATTATATACTTTTTCGCCAAGTCTGCCTTTTGGAAGTGCAACATTTATAAATATATCTTCACTGTTATCTGTTTCTTTGTTTTCAGAGTCGTCAATACGCTCTAACATATCGATATATACTGCAAATCCGATTGCCTTTGAATTCTTGCGCATTTTGTGCATTAAATTATCATACTGACCGCCTGACAAAACACCTGCAGAAATACCATTTATAAAGCCTTTGAACACAAATCCGTTGTAATAACTCATATCGTTAATAACAGAAAAATCAATACGGATTTTATCGCCATATCCGTTTTTAACAAGTTCGTTTACAACTGTTTCAAGTTGCTTTGTGTTTTCGCTCTGTATAAATTCTTTAAGTTCTTTTAAAACTTTGTTTGCATCTCCGTACAACGAAATGAGTTTTTCAAGTTTTTCTGAATCTACTCCCTCAATCTGACAGATTTTACGGATTTCATCAAAATTCTTTTCACCGATGCACATTAAAAGTTGCTTTTCTGTTGATAAAGATACTCCCAAAGATTCAATTACTTCGGTTACAATTCCCATATGTGAAATATCTAAAACATAATCTTCAGAAATGCTTTTTAAACTCTCACAAGCAAGCATAATCACTTCATAAATGTTTGAATTATCGATGTTTCCGATACATTCAAGACCCGTCTGCATTATCTCTTTATAACTTTCGGTTCCTTTTGATACTCTGTATACATTTTCATTGTAGTATACTTTCTGAACTGAAGTTTTGGTATCATCAGTATTTTTAATAATTGACAAGGTAACGTCAGGCTTCAGTGCCATAAGTTTTCCGTCGGTATCAGTAAAAGTTATAATATTGTCAGAAACAAGAAAATCTTTGTTTCTCACATACAGGTCATACTCTTCAAACTTGCTCATTTTATACTGCTTATAGCCATATTTCTGATATAAAGTGCGAAGTGTAAAAATCGCTTTTTCGTCGTTTTTAAGTACATTTATGTCAATATTCATTTTGTTTCCTCCGCAAGTTTTTCAAGAATTGCTTTATATCCGCCATTACCATACATAAGGCATCTGTTTACTCTGCTTATTGTAGTGGTACTTGCCCCTGTATTTTTTGATATTTCCTGATAACTTTTGCCTTTTTTAAGTTGCAGGGCAACATCTAATCTCTGGGACATATCCTGAAGTTCTTTGATAGTACATACATCTTCAAAAAATTTAAGACATTCTTCTTTTGTTTCAAGAAGAAGTATAGCCTCAAAAAGTTTTTCAATTGATTTCGAATTTAAAATATCCATAAAAAAATCGCCTTTCACTTTAATACTTTACCATATTAACACAATAAAGTGGTAAAGTCAATAGCAAAAGGCAATAATTTTAAGTTTTTTATTAAAGTTTATTTCTCTGAATCTTTCCGCTTACAGTTTTTGGAAGGCTGTCACGGAATTCAACAATTCTCGGATATTTGTAAGGAGCGGTTCTTCCCTTAACATAATTCTGAATTTCTTTTTTGAGTTCATCTGTTCCTTCAGTTCCGGGAACAAGTACGATACTTGCTTTAACGATCTGTCCCCTAACCTCGTCAGGTACTGCTGATACGCCACATTCCATAACATATGGAAGTTCCATAATAACGCTTTCAATTTCAAAAGGTCCGATTCTGTAACCTGATGATTTGATAACATCATCTGCACGGCCAACATACCAGAAGAATCCATCTTCATCACGCCATGCAACGTCGCCTGTGTGATAGTATCCGTCGTACCATACTTCGTCGGTTTTTTCTTTATCCTGATAGTATCCTGTGAACAAGCCACATGGAGCACCATCTTTAACATTAATACAGATTTCACCAGATTCTGAAGTCTGAACTTCATTTCCATCAGAATCTAAAAGTTTAACATCGTAAATTGGTGCAGGTTTACCCATTGAACCGATTTTATGAGGTGCACCTGTCATATTACCGATAATCATTGTGCTTTCTGTCTGACCAAATCCTTCAACAATCTGAAGTCCTGTTGCTTTTTCAAATTGACGGTAAACTTCAGGATTTAACGCTTCACCTGCAGTTGTCATATGCTGAACTGATGAAAAATCGTATTTTGAAATATCCTGTTTGATAAGCATTCTGAGCATTGTTGGTGGTGCGCAGAATGTTGTAATTTTGTATTTTGCAAACATTGGCAGGATATCTGCTGCATCAAATCTGTCAAAGTCGTACACAAAAAGTGCACCTTCGCAGAGCCACTGACCATAGAGTTTACCCCACATAGCCTTTGCCCAGCCTGTATCTGAAATTGTAAAGTGAAGTCCGTCAGGGTCAACATT
>JAZRDC010000022.1:0-14036 GCA_045660065.1 Clostridia bacterium | reverse complement strand
GCCATCAAATAACCTGAATATTGTCACTTGTTTACCATATACCTTAAGTTCATCAAGTTTTGCTAAGGCTCTGCCTATTAATACCGATTCACTTTGGTTAAGCACATCTGTAGAATAGTGGTCTTTGAAAACTTCAGGATTCTTATTAGGTACAGTTGTATTTATTGTGTCAATAATTAATTGTTTGTAGTTTCTTAAATCAATGTTGCTGAATTTTGAATCAGCTAATTTGCATTTGCGCCTGGGATTTCCCATTTTTTATCACTCCTAATATCTAATATTTAAAGGGGTACTTTTGAGTATAGTTGTACCCGTCTAATTATTTGTTAGTAATTTTTAGTAAAATCGCGCAATTAATATCGCAGAAAACGCGCAAAGTTATCACCTCTTAGGCATTGGTATTACTACATTCAGCGCAAAACGCGCATTTTTTTGAGGATATATATTCTTGTATCAGAATGTTACCTGTTTTGTCGAATTATAGAAGAAAAAGAAACAACCTGCTCCCTTCGGGACGGTTGTTTCTTTTTCTATATTTTATTGTTTATTTGTGGTTAGGTAATTACAGTTCGATTTTGACACAATCTGTAAAGGGGAAAAACGTATCAAAATCCCACCAGAAGGCTTTTATGTAATCACCATTAACAACATCTAATGAAACATCTATTGTTGTTTTAGTAGCATCATATATTTTGGTTTTTACTAACCCATTTTTATTATACAGTGCAACAACAACTTTTCCTTCAATATCAGTAGGCGATGTTAAGTCTACATCTAACGATATATTATTTGTACCTTTCACTAAATTGCTTAGTGTAAGTGTTGGCTCGGTTGCTGATGCAACAGTTATTCCACCATTTACTATTTTGGTATTGATGTCGTTCATATCGTTATCGTAAATCTCACCTACGTTATATGAAAGATTGACATCTAATTTTCCTGTTGCATCAGCTGGGACTGTAAATTTTAATACAAAAATTGTTCCGTTAGACATATCTGCATCTAAACCATCAAGCAATATTGTACATGGGTTAGCAGTAAAATCTTTAATTGCTGTCATATCCAATGTAGATAAAGCGTCTCCCTGCTTGATTGATTTAAAAGTTAAATTGCTATCATAAGTCATAGATAACTGCATAGCCAAAACGCCCATAGTATTTCCTGAAAGAATTACAGGTACTTCAACATCTGTTCCCGGGCTCGCAGTTACTTCTGATACTGTTAATGTTATTTCAGATGATGCTGAAACTGTAGATAATCCTAAAGTCAGCATAAGCGATGTAATGCATATTATTGCTATTATTGTTTTGAATTTCATTACTATCATCTCCTGTTATTTTCCTAATACTACTCCGTAACCGCCGATAACGAATCTGCGAATAAGAGTGATATCTTTGATATTTGTAATTCCGTCACAGTTTACATCAGCCGCTTCGTTTAATACGATTCCGTAACCACCAATTACACCTCTGCGTAGCAAAGTTATATCCTTGATATTTATGATGCCATCGTCATTGAGGTCACCAAGGGTATAGTTCTTGACAGCGATGCTTCCATTAACTATTTCAACATTAACATCATTCATATCATTATCGTATATTTCACCTTGATTGTATGAAAGGGAAATGTTGTAAACTGCATCATCTTGTGCATCTTTAGGAATTGTAAATGTTAAATTGAGAATGGTACCATTTGTGCTATCTGCATCTAAGCCATCGAGTAATATTGTACATGGGTTAGCGGTAAAGTTTTTGATTGGAGTCATATCCAGTGTAGATAAAGCATCTCCCTGCTCAATAGCGCTGAATGTAAGTCTGCTGTCATAAGCCAAAGATAATTGCATGGCTAAGATACCGGTGTTATTCTCAATGGTAACAGGAATTATAATGGTTTCTCCTGATTTGCCTTTTACTTCGCCAATTTTCATTGTAGGAATACGGCTGATGCTCCAGAATCGGTTTCAGCTGTTACAACAACATTACAGCTTGCGGTGTAACCGCCATCTGCAGTAGTGACTGTTATTGTTGCTGAACCTTTTCCAATTGCTGTTACTGTACCATCAGTTACTGTTGCAACATCTGAATTTGATGAAGACCATGTTAATTTCTGATTTGTTGCATTTGATGGATTAATCGTAGCAATCAATTCTTCGCTTGAACCTACTGTTAATAATATTGATGATTTATCAAGATGTACGTTTGTTGCAGAAACAGTTGTTACCCATACTGCGTATAATGTTATGCTTTGGTTGACAGAGCAAATATCTCCTGCGTTATACTCTGCAGTGCCATTTAAGCTTGTCGACCATCCTTTGAATGTAAAGCCTTCTTTTGTAGGGATAGTTGCACTTAAATTGAGATTTTCGTCTTGAATTTTAGTTTGAGGTTCAAAAACGCCATTGCCGCCGTTTGTATCATAATTTATTGTGTAGATTTCTCTTGTTTCTACTTCAGTATCATCAGTTGCAGTATAGGGTGTGGTACTCCACTCACTCCATTCGCTCCATTTGTAATAGTAATATACCGTATACGGTGTCTGCTTCGTGCAATACTCAAAACGCCAATATTTATCCCCAGTATAATAATATTTGGTAAGGTCAACTGAATCTTTTTTAGATTCAGTTAAATACAGGTCTTCTGCTCCTGTATTATATCCTGTTTTTCTTGCATAGTGATATGTGAGTGTTTTACTGCCATGAAAACAATATTCGTCATTTTTTGAAGCTGCCCATTCATCTGCCTGAGTAGAAGTATATCCGCTTACTGATCCAGTGCCAGAAACTCGATAATGGTAAATATAAATATATTTATATGATTCATGATTGTACTGAATCGATGTATCATATAAAACCCAAGAGTCTGACATTTCTGTTTGCGATGTAGAAAACTCCTTATTTCTATAACGATACTGTATTACTGCATCTTGATTTGTTTCTGTAGCAAAAATGTTAATTGGTGTTGTTCCCATTAGCATTATAATTGTTAATACAATTGCTACAGTGTTGTTGAATAATTTTTTCATTTCATTTCCTCCGTATATATAATTTTAATTTTTTCATACTCCGGCATAAACATCATCTTCGACATCTGATTCCTCTGTTTCTTCCACGCTATCTCGAATCATTCTTCTGATGGTGCGTTCTGAATAGTCGTACTTTTGGGCTAATTCAGTAATGTTAGTGCCGTCGAATTCTTTAATGACGTTTTGCTGAATGAGATGTGGGTTGTAAAGGCGCACAGGGAAATTGACTTGCTGTCCCTTAAATCTTAAATAGATTTTAAGGGTGGCATCAAGCCCAATAATTTCACTAATCTCCTTGTAGACTGTGTTGTAAAGTTCTGATTCTTTTTCCACATCATTCACCTCTTTGTTGTAACATTTTACCATTTCTTCATTGACAAGTGAAATGCCAATTTCAACAGATTTGTCCATATTATAACCTCCTTAAAGTTATTACAGAGGTATAATATATAATCAAAGTTTTGAAATCTACAAAAAGATACTACTAAAGCTAATTGGACACAAGTGTGAGCAACAATATATTATTAGGTAGGAGGTGGGATAATGAAAGACAAATTGCTCAGATTTCTGAAGGTAGAGCCAGTACAGCATCCAAAAGAAATTTATGTAAAAAATGATATAGTTGTTTTCCATGAGCACATTATGGCAAAGTGTGCTTATTGCTCTTTTGGTATAGGTGTTATTCTTTTAGAACCGGGTGTATATGTTTTAAGAAATGAATATGCCGCTTTGATGGGTAAGAAAGGTAACAGGTTCGTTAATGACGAAATTGTTGCAGGTACATTTTTTGTAGTTGGAGTTGACAAAAATAATCATCTTACCTCGCTTACAGATAAGATGATTGAAAAATATCGTGATAGGTTCTGGAACAAAGAAAATTATACTGATGCTGAAGTTGAAGACTCCTTTTGGAATGCTTTTGAAAAAGCATCGTGCTGATTGACTATTATTTTAATAGAAGAAATAAATTTTGTGAGTTATGGCTGTAGTCGCCATTACAAAGACAAACACCGCCTGGCAAGGAAAGCTTGCCTAAGCGGTGTTTCTTGTTATATAGCGCGTGACGCGCTAATGAGTGGTGGAGATGAGGAGAATTGAACTCCTGTCCGAAAATTTGTCCGTCGGAACTTCTACAGGTTTAGTTTACGGATTGGTTTTCTTTCCCGCGGGGCACCGTAAACGAAGCCCTTTGGGACATAGTCTTTTATACCTGACTTGCTAAAGACGTTACAAGTTCATGTTCACCGCTAAATTTGGCGCCTTGCTCGGGGCCGCGGTTACCTCGGCAAGACGGCTACCTGTAATTAGGCAGCGTAAGCTAAATTTTTGTTAGCGTTTAATTTTAAAATGCCCATTTTTAAGATGATGTGCGCATCTACCTGCAATCCCGAGTTCTCAATCCCCGTCGAAACCATTGCACCCCCATGTGCGTCAGAGTGCGTGCTTTATTTATCATTTCCGTGCAAGCACGAAAATTCATTTTACGCACGACTCTTCCTTTTCCGCAAAAAACATCGCTGCGCTAACAATTTTTTGCGGTTGTTTTAGTTTGTGGAAAATCGTTTAAAAACGATTTTCTTCTATTTTAATATAACATAACTTTGTTGTCAAGCGGAAAAAATTAGAATTTTTGGCGAACTGCTCTTTCAATATCACGTTTTGCTGATTTTTTGGCTTCAGTTTCACGCTTATCGTAGAGTTTTTTACCCTTTGCAAGAGCAACTTCTACTTTTACATATGAGCCTTTTAAGTAAAGGCTTGTTGGGATAAGTGAATATCCGTCCTGTTTTACAAGACCGAAAAGTTTATCAATTTCCCTTCTGTGAAGAAGGAGTTTTCTTACCCTTAAAGGGTCTTTGTTGAAAATATTTCCTTTTTCGTAGGGGCTTATGTGCATACCCATAATAAAGGCTTCGCCGTCTTTTATATTAATCCAACTGTCTTTTAAATTGACGCTGCCCTGTCTTACCGACTTAACTTCGGTGCCGAAAAGTTCGATGCCTGCTTCATATTTATCTTCTATAAAATAATCGTGGTATGCTTTTTTATTATTTGCAATTACCTTGATATTATTATCTGCCATTTTTTTCTCCTTTATTAATTATTCTGCGGTGGATAAAAAGTCCTGAAATGCTTACCGCTCCGATAATGATATAGACAACAAGTGTCTGTAAAAAGTTCCCATCTGCAAAGGTTGAACCTGCGTAAGCCGAAGATACTATTGACGGAATTCTTGCAACGCAGGAAAGTAGTAAAAATTCCTTTAGTTTTATTTTTGTCATTGGGGCAAAATATGTTAAAACATCTTTTGGTGTTCCCGGAATGAAGAAAAGCAGGAAAATGGTATATTCCAATTTTCTTTCGTCGTTTAAAAATTTGAGTTTTTTAAATTCTTTGCCCGAAACCATTTTCCACGCAAATCGGGTTCCCAGCCACTTTACGAGAATAAAAACTAAAAATTCCCCTATAAACACACCTGCAAGGCAAATTAAACTGCCGAAAAGCGTTCCGTAAAGTGTGCCTGATACAAATTCGGTGAACTCGCCCGGGATGAGAGCCACTACTATCTGAAAAATCTGCACAATCAGTAGCACAAACGCACCCCATATGCCAAAACTTTCTATGTATAATGAAAGTTTTTCCGAGTCGTTATATGATGAAAAAAAGGGATAAAGCACAACTACCAGCAGGGCGCATACTATGATTAAGGCGAACCCTGACAGTATTTTAAGTTTGCTTGTGCTTTTTTTCATTGCAACCTCTCATAAAAATAATGTTTTCTAAATAATACCACAAATTAATTCTTATGTCAAAAATATATTGGCATTTTTTGTTGAAAAGATTGCATTTTTATGATAGAATGATTTCATCGAAGATGAAATCAATGAATTGCCTTACGGCGTGAATTGAAATCTGAAGATTTCATGAATTGAGCCTTGCGGCTCATGAATTGCACTTCGTGCATTAGAAAGGCAATTCAATTCATGGAGCGAAGCGAGAATTCATGGCGAACGCCAATTCATGACAACAAAGTTGTCAATTCATTAAATGAGGAATTTTATATGAAAGAGAATAAACTTGTCGACTTGTCAAAACAATTTGCGGTTGATGTTGTTAATTTATGCACAGAAATTAAAGAAAACAGGAAAGGCAATGTGTTATTAAATCAACTTTTGCGGAGTGGTACAAGTATTGGGGCAAATATTCACGAAGCCAATTATGCAGCAAGTAAAGCTGATTTTACAAATAAATTTCAAATTGCTTTAAAAGAATGCTATGAAAGTGATTACTGGTTGGGCCTTTTTAAAGATACAAATATGATAAGTGAAGATGAATACAAAGATATGTTTGGTAAATGCAGTAAAATTCGCAAATTGTTAATAGCGTCAATTACTACTGCAAAGAACTAGTATGAGTTTGCAGAGCAAACTCAATGAATTGCCTTACGGCGTGAATTGAAATCTGAAGATTTCATGAATTGAGCCTTGCGGCTCATGAATTGCACCTTGAGGTGCATTGGGTTATAAAATCAATGCTAAGGAGTTTTTATATGAATCAATTACAGGAGAAAGAGGAAGCAATTCAGGCTGAAGTTGTGCCTGAAAAGAAAAAAAGCAAAATAGATTTTTATGCTTTTTTTATGGCACCTTTATTTTTGCTTATTACAATAGAAATAATGCATCTTTCACATTTTGAAGGGTATCCGCAGTTTTTCGGAAATCCGTTTTTTGCGGTTAAGTGGCTTATTTCCTATTTGTTCTTACTTGGAATGCAGGGCATACTTTTAGTTGTTACTCACAACTTAGCGGTTGCTCATACAATTCAAACGGTGATTATGTGGTGCATGGGTGCGGTAACGGAAGTTTTGCTGAAAGTTACAGGGGATCCGCTTTTGCCGTCTGACTTGCTTTTGGTTGACAATATGGGCGAAATTGCATCTTTTGTTGACATACCGCTTCTTGCTCAATGTGTGGTTTCGGCATTTTTCGGGATTTTTTCCATTATATATTTCTTCAAAAGAAGAAAGGTGAGAAAAACCAGACTTGGCATAAAATCAAAAATCGCATTGTCGTTAGCTGCAGTTATCTTTTTTTCTGCAAGTGTTTATGCGGTTTGTTTTGACAGAATTGTTAAGTACAGAGCATTTGAAAAAATCAAAATTCAGATTGCGGCATTTAATCCTAAATCAGACTATTACGACAACGGTCTTGTGCTGACTTTCTTCCCGAGAATAGGCGAACTTAAGTTTGACAAGCCTTTGGGATATAATCAGGAAAAAATTCTTGAAATCAAAAACAAGGAAAAGGACGGTATTGAGGCAACCGACATAATGCCTAATGTTATTGCAATTCAGAACGAGGCGCTCTGGGATATTACAAAACTCCCGGGAACGACATTTTCAGACGACCCAATGAAGACAATGAGAGCCATCGGCAAAGAAAAGAACGCAAAAATGGGAACATTTATAAGTCCTGTTTTCGCAGGGGGAACCTGTATGCCTGAATTTGAGTTTTTAACAGGTCTTTCCACAAACTTTTTGCCTGCAAGTGTTTACCCGTACATTCAGGCGGTGAACAAACCTACTCCGTCTTTGGTGTCAAGTTTTAAAGACAACGGATATCAGACTTTTGCGGTTCATCCATACAAAAAGAATTTCTACGGAAGAAACAAGGCGTATCCTTTGATTGGTTTTGAAACATTCATCGGGGACGAGGATATCGAAAACCCTGAAATCGGCGGATACTATATTGCAGATATGGAAGTTACACGCCAACTTATCAAAGCATACGAAGAAAAAACAAAAGACAGAATTTTTGCTTTTGCTGTAACTATGCAAAATCACGGCGCTTATGAGTGGCAGAGATATGCAAGTTACGATATAATCGCAAAAAATGAAATGATAGATGAAACAGGAAATCTTGCTGTGCAGGAATTTACTCAGGGCGTGTTTGATTCAAATAAGGCTTTCGGTGCCTTAGTTGATTATTTTAGAAAAGTTGACGAACCGACGGTTATCGTTATGTACGGCGACCATCTTCCGCTTTTAGGTCCTGACGGAAGTCCATATACAGACACAGGCTTTGTTGAAAAAGAAGATGAGTTTGTATATACAAACCACCCTCAACTTTACGAAACACCGTATATTGTCTGGGCAAACTACAAGGTTGACCTTTCGGATTTTGCAGACCATATAAGTCCTGCAAATCTGGGGCTTTCAATTTACAAACTGGCAGGTCTTGAAAATACTCCCTGGTACTATTCTTTCATTGATAAGTTCTATCAGGAGTATCCTGTTTACACACCTAATAAAGTAGAAAATGCAGGCAGAGTTACCATTGAACAGACAGAACCTGTCTTAAAGAGCAGGGCAACAGAATACAAATATGTGCAGTATGACATTCTGCACGGAAAAAGATACGCAGAACAATGAACAAAAAAGAACTGATTGATAAAATAGCATCTGAAAAAGAAGATAAAATTTTAGTTTCCCATTTGCTGGACATAGATTTTCGTGCAAATGAAAAAGGAATTGTGCTTTTCGGGGATTTTCTTGATTTAAGCCGTGCGTCGGCTCTTTCTGATGCTAAGAAATATTTTTCCTGCAACCTTCATTTCTTCGGCGGATATGATGAGGCGGAAAGAAAGGTTATATATTTTGTCCCTGAGGGCAAAGAACCTGTTTATACCGACCTTTGTCTTTTAACATCTTTGATTTCTGCACCTCTTTCTCACAGAGAGGTTTTGGGCAGTCTTATGAGTCTTGGGATTGACAGAAAACTCATCGGGGATATTTTAATTGGTGAAAGACAGGTGCAGATTGTCGCAAAAAAGGAAATTTCGGGATTTATAGTTCAGAATTTTTTGCGGGCAGGAAGAGTGAAACTTTCTTTTGAGGTAAGTGATGTTGAAAATCTTCTACCGCCTGAAAAAAACATCAAAGAAATAACAGGCACTATAAAAACTTTAAGGCTTGACAGCGTGATTTCCCTTGCCTTTGGCATATCAAGGTCGTCTGCCAAGGAGTTTATCGGTGCATCAAAGGTGTTTGTTAACGATAAAAATATATTAAAGTCTGATTTTTCGGTAAAAGAAGGCGACAAACTTACTTTAAGGGGAAAAGGTAAGGCATTCTTGAAAGAAATCGGCGACCTTAGTCGTAAAGAAAGAATTTTTGTAACAATAGAAAGATATGTTTAAGGAGGATTTTAAAATGATTAAAACATCACTACAACTTTACAGCCTTAAAAACGAAACTTCAAAGGATTTTTTAGGAACTTTGGAAAAAGTGGCAAAGATGGGATACGATGGTGTTGAGTTTGCAGGATTTTTTGACACACCTGCAGATGTTTTGAAAGCACACCTTGACAAACTTGGTCTTAAGGCGCAGGGTGCCCATACTCCGCTTCCGGTTTTAGAAGGGGATTTAGATGGTATGATTGCCTACAACAAAGCAATCGGCAACAAATATATTGTGGTTCCAATCTGCCAGTGCAAAACAAAAGAAGAATTTGTGGATTTTGCAGAAAGAATGGAAATAGTTCGTAAAAAACTTGAAGAAAACGGAATTACACTTGGTTTTCACAATCACGCAATTGAACTTGAGTTTGAAGAAGACGGCAAGTACGGATTTGATATAATTGCAGGTGAAAATGTTATCTACGAGCCTGATGTTTTCTGGACAGATAAGGCGGGAATTGACACAGTTGCTTTCTTAAAGAGAATAGGCAGCCGTGCACCGCTTATTCATTTAAAAGACTACAAAATTCAAGAAGATGGGTCTTTTAAAGATGTTGCTTTCGGTGTGGGTGATCTTGACCACAAAAAAATCGTAGATACTGCACTTGAATACAACAAACCTCAGTGGCTTGTTATTGAGTGGGAAGGCTTTGCAGACGGTAATGATTTAGAAGCGGTTAAAATAAGCCTTGATAATCTTAAAAAACTTTTATAAGGAGAAAAAATGAGATATTTTACAAAAGGAACATGTGCTGCCGCAATAGATTTTGAGGTAGAGGACAATAAAATTAAAAATGTTAAATTCACAGGCGGATGCTCAGGAAATACCCAGGGTATCGCATCGCTGGTTGAGGGTATGGATGTGGACGATGTTATTTCCCGTTGCGAAAACATTAAATGCGGATTTAAGCCAACCTCTTGCCCTGATCAACTTGCAAAAGCATTGAAAGAATACAAAGAAAAATGTTAAAGTTTACAAAGCAGGAGTTAAAGGACTCTGATGTAAACATTAGTTGCAATCTTTCAAAGGCGGACTGTCTGCCCCACACTCACGAGTTTATCGAGATAATGTTTTGCGTGGGCGGTCAGAGTATGCAACTTATTGACAATGTGAGTTATGAGATTAAAAGAGGAAGTCTTCTTTTTATTAATTACAAGCAGGTTCACGAAATTAAAAACACAGGCGGGTGCGTTTATTACAATATAATAATAAACCCTGCACTTTTCGGGCAGTCTTTTGCAAATTCGGAAAATGCCTTTGAACTTTTAACGCTTTCAACATTCAATGAGTTAAGCGAGGTTGATACAACCATATCTTCCATCTGTTTTGACGAAAAGGAAACCGCAAAAATTGAATCGCTGATTTGTCTGATGTATGAAGAACAAAGACTTAAAGGCTCAAATTATACCGATGTTATAAAAGGACTTTTAAGTGCGGTTTTAGTGTTTGTTTTCAGAAAAATGTCTGAAGGCATCGGCAAGGCGCAGAAAATTAAAATTCCTATTGAAATAATTGACTACATAGACCAGCACTACAATGAAAAGATTTCTTTGGAGGATTTAAGCAGTCGTTGTTTTTACAATCCATCATATTTCAGTAAGGTGTTCAAAGAGTGCTATGGGGTTAATCTTTCCGATTATATAATAAAGAAGCGAGTGGAAAACGCTCACAAACTTCTTGTGGAAACAAATATGTCTATTGAAAAAATCTGTCAGGCCTGCGGATATACCGATAAAGCACTTTTTTACAAGCACTTTAAAAAGGTAAGAGGCGTTACACCGGGAAAAGTCAGAAATAATGAATAACTAATGTAACAAAAGGGGTATTTTTTACCCCTTTTGTTACATACAATTTCAGTTATTTTACAATTATGTTACAAAGTGGTTTGGACTATTGACAAATAAAAGTTATATGTTGTATAATTTCAGCGTAAAGTAAGCTGCATATAAAAGTGCAGCAAAAAAAATTATTATGAAAGGAGATTTTTTACTATGAAAAATCTTACAAGAGTTCTTGCATTAGTATTAACTTTTGCTATGATGATCAGCACAGTTGCTATGGCTGCTACTTTCACTGACATCGCAGAAGATTCTACTTATGCAGAAGCTACAGCAGTTCTTGCTGACCTCGGTATCCTTAAAGGTTACGAAGATGGCACATTCGGTGCTGACAAAGTTATCACAAGAGCTGAAGTAGTTGCAGTTGTTAACAGACTGCAGGGCTTATCAGATGCTGCTAAAGCAGCTGGTGGCGCAACACAGTACACAGACGTTCCTTCAACAGAATGGTACGCTGGCGACGTAAACCTTGCTACACAGATGGGTATCATCTCAGGTGACGGTAACGGTTTATTCAGACCAAACGACCAGGTTAAGTATGAAGAAGCTGTAAAAATGGTAGTTGCTGCTCTTGGTTACAACCAGGAATATGTACTCAAAAGAGGCGGTTGGCCTACAGGTTACCTCGTAATCGCTACAGAAGCTGAAATTTCTAAAGGAATGTCAGCAGGCGCTGGCGACCCAGCTTACAGAGGTATCGTAGCTAAACTTGCTTACAATGCATTAACAGCTCCTACATTTGCTTTCAAAGAATACTCAACAGATGGCAAAGCTATCTATGCAGTAAACGAAGCAAAAATCACATTGGAAGAAAAACTCCAGACTTACAAATTAACAGGTTATGTTGCTGCTAACTCAACAACAGCACTCAAATACACTGTTACAGACAACGACGAAGTTACATTTGCTATCACAGAAGACAAAACTGGTAAATATGTAGCTGGTTGGTCATTCCCAACAAACCCTGCTGCTGGTCACGTTGAAAGCGACACATTCAAAGTTGGCGCTACAGACGTTGCTGGTACACTCGGTTTCACAACAGACATCTATGTTGCTGAAAACGAAGAAGGCGAATGGGAAATCGTTTCATACGTAATCAACAAAATCAAAAACAGCGCTGTTGTAATCGAAGATACAACAACAATCTCAGTTTATGGCGCAGCTCAGTTCCCATCAGTTATCAATGGTGCTGCTGGCGACTACCTCTCAATCTATGATGATGAAGTTGACACAACTAACACAACATATGATTTAGAAGCTAACGCTACATTAGTTGTAAACGGTCAGAAAGCTGGCTCAATGGCTGCTAACAGAAACACAGCTATGTACAACTTAAACGCTGCTACAGGTACAGACCTTGGCAAAATCTATGCTCCAGCTTATGGCGCAGTTACATTGCTCGACAATGACAACGACGGTGCTTATGACATCGTATTCGTAGACGCTTACGAAATCGCAGTTGTAGAAGATGTTATCGACACAGCTACAACAAAGAAAATCTACACAAAGAACAGCTCAGTAATCGATCTTACTCAGCACTTTGAAGGCAAAACAGGTTACACATACGCTCTTACATTAGACGGCGAAGAAGTAGCTCTTGCTGACCTTCAGGAAAATGACGTAATCGCTGTTGCTATGACAAAAGATAAGAAAGCTTATGACATCATGGCTACAAGAAAAACTGTTTCAGGTTTAGTAGCAGAAGCTGATACAACAGCTGCTGGCTTAGCTGATGATGAATTCATCGTTGACGGCGTTGCTTACAAAGTAGCTAACCTCGACGTTCAGGCTTCTTCAAACCTCGGTTCAGTTAACGTTGGTGACGAAGTTACATTCTTCCTCGATGCATTCAACAATGTTGCATTCGTAGAAAAAACTTCTTCAGCTTCTAAGAACTACGGTTTCATCGTTTCAGCTGGTCAGGATACATCAGTTGGTGATACATCTTACCAGGTAAGACTTCTTGACAAAGAAGGCAAAATCGAAACATACGAACTCGCTGAAAAAGTAAGATTTGCTAACGCTGCTGCTAACGGTGTTGTTACAGCTAACACACCTGCTGCTACAGTATACGCTGCAATCGATGCTTTAAGAGCTGGTGCTGCAGATTGGGCTCTCCTCAATGCTAACAATCCTACAAACATTGACAAATATGCAAAGAGAGTTATCACATACAAACTCAACGCTAACGGCGACATCAACGAAGTAATCTTCGCTGGTACAAGAGTTAACGGTAAAGAATCATACCTCACATACACAGGTGCTGCTGACGTTAAGAATGCTACATTCAACGCTAAGACAGGTACATTCATCGGTGCTCGTTCAGTTAACGAAGACACAGTTGTATTCAACCTTCCTATGACAGCTACTGTTGTTAAAGAAGACTTCAAAGTAGAAACAGTTGCTACACTTACACACGAAGATACTTATGATGTTGCTTTCTTGTCAGTTGACGAAGACAACATTGCAAAAGTTATGATCGTTGTAAACAACGCTGCTTCTGTAACTAAGGGTTCAAACCTTGCAGTTGTTAAGAAAGTTATGGCTGCTCAGAACGCTGAATACGAAGATATCTACAACATCACATTCATCCAGAATGGTGAAGAAAAAACTTTAGCTACAACAAACGAAGTTTACGGTTTCGGTATGCCTGCAGTTGGTTCAGTATTTGAATATGCTGTAAATGCTGAAGGTGAAATCAAAGCTATCGGCTTCGGTTCAACTTACGTAAGCGCTGCTGCTGCTTCAGTTAACCCATCTAACTTCTTGTTCAATGGTGCTAAAGAACAGTATGTTTACGGTACAGTATATGCTAAGACAAACAGCAGAGTAGTTGCTATCGGTGCTGCTCAGGATACACACGCTATCCCAGCTGATGCTAACTTCGTACTCGTTGACCTTACAAAAGCTAAGAACAACGTTGCAGTTTCATCTTATGC
>JAZRDC010000021.1:0-7566 GCA_045660065.1 Clostridia bacterium | reverse complement strand
GGCTTTTGAATTTTTTTGCCTTTGTAAACAACAAAGAAATTAAGAAAGGCAAAATAGATAAAGCGTATGTTATGGGAATTTTATTTTCAGGGAAAATGGATGAAAAAAGAGTAAAAAAAGTGCTTTCTGAATATATAAAGCTTGCTGAAAAAAACAAAAAAGATATTGAACTTATATTTCATCCGGGCTATTTGAAAAATGGCGAAAAAATGATGAAAGGCGCAAGGTGTGATTTTGAAAAGTTTTATTTATCACCGGGGCGCAATGTTGAGTTTGATACATTGATAAATTTTAAGTTTTAAACAAAGAACGAAAGAAGGATATGGAAATGCCATATATTGAAAGTGAAAAAGTTGATGAAAAAACCAGAGTAAAGTTAGAAGCATTGCTGGAAAAATCATATCTGTCTTACTGGAGAAAGAAAAGACTTTTTGATATATTTTTTGCGACAATAATTTTACTTGGTTTTCTTCCTTTGATGATAATAATTGCAATTGTTATATGTATTGACGATCCAAGTGCAGGACCATTTTTTAAACAAAAAAGAGTTGGTCGTCACGGAAAAGAATTTTATATGTATAAATTCCGCACTATGCGTCCAAATGCAGAAAAACTCTTGGAAGAATTAAAAGATAAAAACGAAATGGAAGGCCCTATTTTTAAAATCAAAGACGATCCGAGAATTACAAGGGTAGGAAAGATTTTAAGAAAGTTATCTTTAGATGAATTGATGCAGTTTTTCAATGTTTTCAAAGGCGATATGACTTTGGTTGGTCCAAGACCTCCACTGCCGAGAGAAGTTGAATTTTATACAGATTATCAGAAACTCAGACTTTTAGTTACGCCTGGAATTACCTGCACATGGCAGATAAGTAAAAACAGAAACGATATTCCATTTGAACAGTGGGTAGAAATGGATCTTGACTACATACAAAACAGAACATTTCCGGGAGATTTGCTAATTATGCTTAAAACCCCGATTGTTATGCTTAGTGCAACAGGCAGATAAGTTTTTAGATTGGAGATAATTAAATGAAAGTTGCAATGATTGGACATAAAGTTATTCCATCAAGAAGAGGTGGTATTGAAAACGTGCTTACATCTTTGTGTCCGTTGCTTGTCCAGGCAGGTGTAAATGTTACTTGTTATAACCGAACTTCGGATAAAGTGGAAAATGAATATATCGGCACGGTGCAAGATAAATCCTATAAAGGGGTATCTTTGAAAAATGCGTGGACAATAAACGCAAGAGGCGCTTCTGCAATGGTCGCTTCGTTTACTGCGGCAATTAGTGCTGCTTTTTCAAAATATGATATAGTGCATTTTCACGCAGAAGGCCCTTGTGCTGCTATGTGGATACCTAAAATGTTCGGTAAGCGATGTGTTGCTACGGTGCATGGTCTTGATTGGCAGAGAGAGAAATGGGGCAAGGGATTTGCTTCTAAATATATCAAATTCGGAGAGCGTGTTATGGTAAAATGCGCTGACGAAATTATTGTTTTAAGCGAGAGTGCCCGCGAGTATTTTAAAGGAACTTATAATCGTGAAACTATACTTATTCATAATGGAATAGAAAGACCAGATAAAAAACAAGCAGATAAGATCAAAACATTATATGGTCTTGAGAAAGACGGGTATATTTGTATTGTTGCAAGACTTACTGCAGAAAAAGGTGTTCATTACCTTATTGATGCATACAACAGAATTAAAACTGATAAAAAACTTGTGATAGCAGGGGATACCAGCGATACTGATGAGTATGTTAAGCTTTTAAAGCAAAAAGCAGAGAGGAATTCCAACATTATTTTTACAGGCTTTATATCAGGCGATGTTCTTACAGAAATATACAGTAATGCATATCTTGTTGCATTGCCTTCGGATATTGAGGGGATGTCATTAAGCCTTTTGGAGGCTTTGGCTTATGGAAATGCAGTTTTATGTTCAGATATTCCTGAAAATACATTGGTAACAGAAGATAAAGCAATGCACTTTAAGAAAAGTAACATAGAAGATTTGGCGGATAAATTGCAAATTATGTGCAACGATGAAACGTTGATTAATGAACTTAAAAATGGTGCTGATGAATTTATTCTCGGTAAATATAACTGGAATGATGTTGCAAATGCTACATACCATTTATACGAGAAAGTTTTGAAAAAATAATTGAAAGGTAGCTTATGGAATGAAAGAAAATACATTTACTACAAAACCCAGAAAACATATAATGGCTTTTTGTCTCTTTTTAATAAGCTTGATTTTTGTTGCCATAGCTGTATCTATTGCAATAGTTGGCTGTAATTACATCGTGAATCGAAATTTTAAAGAGTCCTTTTACAGTGTAAGTAGTCTTAAAGTTAACAACAAAATAAGAGTGCTTCATATCTCGGATTTACATAATTGTTCATATGGACAAAATAATAGCAAACTTATAGCTCGCGTTAAAAAATTAAACCCGGATATAATTATATATACAGGAGATGAGATTGACTCAAATACAGAATCAACAGATGTGGTTGTCAATTTGTGCAAATCACTGGCAAAGGTTGCTCCTTCATATTACATATATGGAAATAACGAAGTTGAAAGGTATTATAACAACCCTTTGACACAGGAATCCTTAGATAAAAAGTTTGGGTTTAGCGATAGTAACCGCGATCCACAAAAACTTTTAGATCTTACAGATGAATTAACTAAAAAACTTGAAACATCAGGTGTAAAGGTACTTAAAAACAACAGAGATACAATAACTGTTGGAACTACAAATATAGATATTTATGGTGTGCTTACCTCAAATCCATCGGCTTTTTGGTCATATGCAGGGGAAAGCTTTGATGAATATATATATTCTGATGAAAATAATCTGAAGATTACTGCAATTCACGAACCTTTATTATTTGAAGAATATTCGCCAGAATCGTGGGGGGATTTATTGTTGGCAGGACATAACCATGGTGGTACAATAAAAATACCGTTGATCGGACCATTGTACACACACGATGGAGGTTTGTTGCCTGACAGAAGTGGTCATTATGTTCATGGCAGATATGAGGTTCAGGGAAGACCACTTATTATAAGTTCAGGACTTGATAACAAAAATATTTTCAGAATTAACAATCAGCCTGAAATTGTGATTGTTGATATAAATAAATTTTAATACCGGAAAGGAGTGCATAATAAATGATTTCTTCGCTTTTGCAAAAATTACCTCTAGCAGTAGTAGGAATACTGTTGCTTATAGCGGTTTTAAAAATATATTTTCGTTCTAAAAATGTTACAAAAAGTGAATTCTTTAAGATATTCAAAAGCATGCAGTTGTTGAGTACATGGATTATGATTTTTGTGATTGTTATTTCATGCGTGTTTGGAATTTTTAATCATATGAAAGCAAAACACTCCGTTACGGCTGTTGTAGCGCTTAATTATTCAGAGGCGTCTCAGGCGCAGAACTCAAACGGGACAAGATACAATATGGCGGAAATTATCTGCGACGAGGTTGTAGAAAAAGCAATTAAAATGGGTGCTTTTGAAAATGTAACTGTAAAACAACTGAAAAATTGCTTATGTGTATATCCTTACGTTCAGGGTGATGTGAATGATAAGTCAAATTATCACATTTCTACTGAGTTTGTTGTAGAATATCATGCTTCAAAGCACACCGATCATTTAGATGCTGAAAATGTAATCACTCTTGTAACAAGTGCATACAAAGAATACTATATTGAAAAATATACAGATAATTTTTCACTTACAAGCAAAGATGACAAGCCCGATTATTCCAAAATGGAATATATGGATATTGTAACATACTTCAACAAAGAAACAACTGCAGTTTTAAATTATCTTTATGGAATGGCAGAAAAAGGTCCAAGCTTTGTTACAAAAAACAATACAACATTTAATTCTATAGCAGGAAAAGTTCATCAATTTAAGGAAACGCAAATCGAACAAAATCTTAAGTCTTTGGTATTGCAACATGGCATTGTAAGAAATAAGGACAGCTATATAGACAGACTTTCATATCAGAATACAAATACAGATTTTGATAAACAAAAAAATAATGTTTCATTTAATTTGTGTAACCAGGCAATTGATATGTATTCTGAAGAGATGACAAGAGTTGTTTTAGTGCCTACATGGGACGAAAGTGGAAAATATTATATGGGTAGAACAAAGGTTGGTATCGACGAACTTTCTGTTATGGCAACAACATTTAGTAATAATGTTGCATCAAACGAAAAGGAAATTATGGATAATAACCTTGTTATGGAAAAAATGCAAAATTCAGATAATAATTTAGATTTTGCAGTTGCTGAAGCTGATGTACTTATTGAATCAATAGACAAAAGCATAGATAACTTTACAATTGAGGCAATAAATGCAGGCAGAGAGTATTCAAATCATAAAATGAATCAGTGCATTGCTGTAAGTATTTCTGGTGTTTCTTTGTTCAGTGAGTTAAAGACAATTATAATATTTGCATTTTTGGCTTATATTGCCGCAATGTTGTTTTCAGTTTCCAAAAAATTTCCGAAAGCATAAATACAATTGTCTACAGGAGGGTAAAAAATGAACAATATTCAGATTATGAGATATTTAAAAAAGATTTTGCAGATCATTGTGATTGTTTGTGTTTTAGCTACATATGCAATAAATTTTAAACTTAAAAATTCAAATACATTTATTGCATCGGAAGTTATTCATTACAATGATCCTCAGGCAGAGCAGGGGGTTACACCTACAGGTGAAAAACTTGATGTTAATGAAATAAAATCATCGGCTGTAATGTCTAAGGTTGTGGACAGAATGGGCCTTACAGGAATTTATTCGGTTGATAGTCTTATATCAAGAATATCAATAACACCACTTCCTGACGAAGATAAAGTAGCTCAAAAAGAAGCAAAACTTGAAGAGGGCGAAGAATATATTTATGAGCCAAGTACATACATCGTTTCATTTACAGCTACAAATAATGAAGGCACAGATTTTGCAAGAACAATTCTTGATGAAACATTAGATGTATATTTTGCAGAGTACAGTCAGAAATACGTAAATGTTGCTCCTGCAAAAAATATCATAGATAATATAGAAAGTGAAAATTACGACTATATTGAAATGGTAGAAATGATTGATTCAGGTATTGATGAAACACTTACTACATTATACCAGAGAATGGATCAAAATCCTTATTACAGAGCAACAAATACAGGTGTATCTTTTGGTGATTTGGCAGATGAGTTCAATTATTTAAGACAGGTTAAACTATCATCACTTTTTTCAAAAATATACAAATATCAGATAACCAAAAATAAGACAGTATTGATTTCTGATTATACTACAAGAATTGACAATAATGATATTTTAAATACAAAAGAAGAAAGTGTTGTAAAAGATGTTGTGGCGGTTATAGATACTTATGTGGAGAAAATGAGAGAATCAGGAAATACAAATATTACTTATGAGTATATCCTTGACAATGTGCATGATCGCAACTTGACAGACTCATTTTCTGCCGGAGATCAGACAGTAACATATGATGAACTTATATACGCTTGGCGTGATCATAATGAAAATAAAGAACATTCAATTATAGACTCTGCTTATTGTCAGTATGTAATAGACTCATTTCAAAGATGTACCGGAGCATGCAGCAATAATGAATGCATGTCATCCGACCAGACTTGTACGAAGTTGCACAATGAAAATTATACCGCAATTCAGGAAGAAATTGACGCAGAAATTAAATTGCTTGTTTCTGATTTGAGTGATTTATACAACTCAACAATGGAAACTAATGACGAATACAACGAATATCTTGGTGCAAGTTATATTTCGGTATTATCATCTGCATCTGTTAAACCAAGTGTAAATGTAAATCTATATACTTTGATTGCATTTTTCTTCCTGATAGTTCTTTGTTGCGGAGGCACTATCGTATTAGGCAGACTTGGTGATATTATACATTATATTTTCTATACAGATCATCTTACAGAACTTAATAACCGTGCATATTTTGACAAGTATTTGAAATCTATGGACAAAAAGCTTTTAGATGATGGTACGGTATATTGTATGGTGGACATTGCAAATCTTATAACCATAAATTCAGAACATACCAGAAATGTGGGCGACGATATTATCAAGATGTTCACAGCGTACTTAAAAGAAACATTCGGAAAGCAAAAAGCAGAATTTGTATACAACGGAAACGGAAGTTTTATTATTCTTGCTAAAAATACAGATTATATTACCGTTGAAGACATAATGGGATTGTTCAGATTACGACTTGATGAACGCGAAGACCACAGAGATATAAAAATTGAGTATAAAGTTGGTATCGCGGAAACATTTAAGGAAATTCAAACAGCAAGAAAGTTGCTTTCAGAGACAATAAAAAACAAAAGATTTTATACTGCTGACCCAAGCAAAAAGGAAGTTAAAGCAGAATAAAATGTAAAGGGGGGCAAATGCAGGATATGGAAAATAAATTTGTTAAAATAACAGGTAAGATTTATTTTATGGCAATAGCAGTACTTATGTACTATTTTCTTACAGAGATAATTAATCTTGGTTTATTTGTTACATACCGTCACGCATTTGCTCTCGTTTTATTTGCTTCGGCATTTTTTGTGTTTTTGTTTAATCCAAACGTCGCACGAGGCGTCTCTTCAATCAATGCAACGCTTGTATATTCGATACCTTTATTTGTAACAATTATAGTGTCTCTCTTTATATGGTTTATGGGGCAGGTTGATACATCGGTTATTGCAAGAGGCTTATCAGGAACATTTGTATATAACAATATGCTTTCTTTTACATTGGCGTCAGTTGCGTTTTTGTATGTATTCGGCGAAAAGGGGATATGGTATAACCTTGTTGCAATTTTAGTTTCAAATATACTTATGATTCTTACAATTATAGCTAACAATGGCATTGGTGCATTCTTTTCAGAATTTATAACCCTTATTATAACATTTGCTGATAAGACAGGAGATATTATCGTTCAGGCAGAAATCCACGAACTTGCATTTTGTCTTGGTGCGTATCTTATATATATGCTACTAAAACCCAAGAAAAACATTGTGTTTTTTATTTTACTGGGACTTACAACTTTTTGTTTCCTTGTGGCATTTAAAAGAATAGGTATTATTGCTATTGCAATCGCTTTAGCACTAGGCTGGATTTTAAAATTTGTAGCTAAATTCAAAAAGGATACTGCAAATATTCTTGTAATAATTCTTACTTGCCTGCTAGTATTGATATTGATAGGGTATATTGCAATAATAAAGCTTGATGTTTTTTCTTTGCTTGAACAGGCGGGGATTAATACAAGCGGTCGTGTAGATATTTACCACGCAGTAGACAAATTTTATGAGTTTTCGCCGGAGTTTTTGGGCAACGGAATAGGTTTTTTGACATATCAGTTAAGTACTAATATGAATGTAGGCGTTTCCTCGGTTCATAACGATTTTTTGCACTATTTTATTGATCTTGGTTTCTGGGGATATATCTTGTGGCTTGTTTCAATGACATTAGTGAGAGTGTGTTATTTCGGCGCAAAGGGAAAGA
>JAZRDC010000020.1:0-13763 GCA_045660065.1 Clostridia bacterium | reverse complement strand
CAGACCTCTTATGATTTTATAAGCGTGCCCTTTGGATATTCCGAGCATTTCCGCTAATTCTGTTGCAGTAATGTAGGTTTTGTTCTGAACACTCATTAGCCATCCTCCTTCCATACATTTTGTTGCGATATCGCTACGCTGATTATATTGTAGCGCAATCGCAACTTTTTGTCAAGAGTAATTTTGGAATTTCACAAAATGTTCATATTTAACAATTTTTCAAAAAAGTATGGATTTTTTTATTTTTATGTGTTATAATTGTAGTGACAAAACTACGAATGGAGTAAAAATACTATGACAATAGGTGAAAAAATCAAGTATTTTAGAAAGCGCATAGGCATTACTCAAGCCAAGCTTGCAGAGCTTTCAGGAATACATCCGGTTTCTATAAGAAAATACGAAATAAATAAAATGGTTCCTCAAGCAGCACAGATTGACAGACTTGCAGAAGCTCTCGGTGTAAGCTCGTTTGCACTTGCAGGTTTTGAAAATAATATCAGACTTGAAACCGTAGGCGATTTTATGGGATTGATGATTATGCTCATTAAAACTAAAATCGTATCTATAAACGGGGGAAGAGAAGAAAGCGGTATGATAAATGCAAATACCGTTAGTTTTGTTATAAACCCGTTCATAACAAATTTCTTTGATGCAAAGACAGACAAAACCGACTTATCTGCCAACACCCTTTTGTATTACTTAAAGAATGAGAACATATTAAGTGATATTTTAAAGTGGGAAAGAATTAACCACAAATACGAAAAATGTGCCGCAGAAATCTGCGACACATCTGATAAAGAGCTTATTAATATTTTAGAGGAATTGAAAGAGCAAAAAGAAGTTGTTGAGCTTGAACTTCAGCATTCAAACACTTTGCTTAACTAAGGTTAAAAGTCAAAAATAAATATAGGAGTTAATATTATGAAACAAAAAACGGCTGACACGTTAAAATGGATAGGTTTAGAACTTTTAGATGGTGCTAGAGAAGGCGTTAGGCAAGGAATTGAAAATCAGGTATTAATTGAAAAAGAAATCGGAATTAAAAATGCAATCACTGCTATGTTTGAGGCAGGCGTTCCTGAAGAAACCATCAATAATATGATAGTGAAACACTGGGATTTAAAACCAAGTGATGCAAAAGCATTTGTTGACTATTACAAACCTTCATCCCAAGAATAATTAAAAATTGTACTCAAAATGTACTCAAAAGGCAAAAAGAAACCCCGAAAACCCTGATATTTCAAGGCTTTCGGGGATTTTTCATTTTATTCCCACTCGCTCTATTATGTAGGTCTACAAACTGCGTAATATAGCGGTTTGCGGACAACTCCACTTAATTTGTAGTCAAATTTGTGGTCAAAAATTATATTTAATATTATAACACACTATAAAAAGATATGCAAGCATATTTTATGTGTTTGAATATTCTTAATATAAGGCGGTTAACCGCCCCAAAGTGCGAAGCACTATTTTTTCAGTATGGCGGGGGTTACCTCGTCTGCTGAAAAAATCTTCTCCTTGCTCGCACCCTATACAAAACGCACTCGTTAGGTTGCCCTTTGAAAGAGTTAAGGGGAAACCTTGCAACACTATAATATATACTACTACTTTTCATTTGGAAGGGGTTTTGATACCATACTATACATACATTACATAAAATAAAAAAACACTCTGCACACTCTATAAAATACTGTATTTATGCAGATATAAATTTACATAAAATTTATCATGTAGAAAGGGCGGGGTCACGGGTGTAGTGAAACATCAGCCGTGACCCCGCCCTTTCTATGAACTGCATTATACAGTAGTTTTAAGGGGTGTAGAGTGTAACAATATTATTTTTATGTGTTCTTTCAAGATTAGACTAACTTTGTTATATAGCAAAAGAATACTTTTATTTCTTTTCAAGACGCGCTTCAACAATACCTATTGACGAACTAAAACCTTGACCAAATACATTCGGCACATCTGCATTTATTTTCAACACTTTGTAATTTGATACATCTATGTCAAAATCTATTGTTTTTGCCCCTTTTGATATGGGGGGCGAAGTGTATAACAACTTTCCATCTCCATATATCTTAATAATTGCAGTTTGATTATTTTGTGAATTACCACATACTATCTTACCTTTAAAAGTCTTATAATTACTATTTAATAAATATTCTACATTTTGATATGACAAAATTGTTCCGTCATTGTTTTCTGTTGCACCATAGGCTTGACAATAACCAAGTTTAATTTCTATACCTCGTTCATATTTAATACCATCTTCTGCTTCTGCTCCGGCTTTCCAAGCCTTTAAGGTATTTTCATTTCCTGTTGTTTCATAATTAGCATAGCCCATTTGGTCTAACCAATCATAATTTTTTGAGCCTAAAATAACGGTACTTGTTTGTGGCTCCCAATCTACATCTTTATCAAAAGCGTTTGCAATTCCACGAACAGGCAAATATGTAGTACCATTGTAAATAAAAGGCTCAATAACATTGCCATTAGCGTCCTTTGCAGTATATTCTACACCATCGATTAAAATTTTAATATTATCATATATAACACTGATAGTTTCCGTAGTCTGTTTGGCAAATACAGAAACACTTAACACAAGTATTACAGCAATAGCAATTAAAATTGTCCGTGATTTTTTGTTTTTAAACATTTGTAATTCCTCCTAAAAGTTTTATAATTTCACGCACACTTTTTCACGAAAAATATTTATACTCCTTTCGATTTCCCATAAATTAAAAAAGGTGTGCAACTATCGAAGCTGCACACCGAAAAATGCAAACTCCGATTTGTTGTCACACAAAATTAAAAATAGGGCGAAATATACTTATTTACATACCGCTACTTGTGAAATTTGCATTTTTGCCAATTCAATATGTAACGATATGCAAATAAAAGGGTATAATACCCCCTTAACAAAAAAAATAAGTAATTTCGCTATTTGATTTTTAATTTCATGTGACATATAGTATTATACCACCAAATGCGGAGAAATACAATATAAAATATAATTTTCGCAAACTATACCGAACGAATTAAACTGTTATTCGCTTATTAAGATATTCAATAAGCATTTTTTTAAAATACTTTATCGGGTCGGCAATTTCGCTTTTTTCTTCAAATTCTGTATATTTATCAAACAAGGCTATCAATTTCTTAGCCGTCAAGTATTTCAGTTTGTATTTATGCGGAGAATCAAACACACTTATTATTCCCGCACGCATAAATAACAAACGCAAATATGCGGGCTGTGATAATATTTCTATATACTCGTCTGTCAAATTAATTTCAAGCCTTTTAAATACTCG
Source organism: Clostridia bacterium (assembly GCA_045660065.1). Classification (GTDB taxonomy): domain Bacteria; phylum Bacillota; class Clostridia; order RGIG6154; family RGIG6154; genus RGIG2094. The sequence goes on along the minus strand of JAZRDC010000020.1, from coordinate 10,449 downwards.
CTGTAATTCTTCTTGTTCTTCCATTCCAAAATCTATGCTTGAAATATAATCTTTCAGTCCTTGTATTTTATTATTATATATTTTATTATTTGTGTTAAAATTTTTGTCCTCTTGTGGTGCAGATTTTTTATTGCTTGTTGTTAAAAATTTTAACTGCTGTAAATTCTGCGGGTTTTTCCTTGCTTTTTCTAATTTATCAAATAATTTTGAAATGCTTTCAAAATTAATTTTAAAGTGTCTTTTTGCGGGTATGCCCTTTGATACAACAACTAAAATATTAAGCTCTGCAAGTGTATTTATTGCCTTTCTTTGTTCGTGTCCTGACAAGCAAGTTTCATTTTCTAAATGCTCAACAGTAGAGTAAAAATAGCCGTCCTCTGTCAATGTCCCTTTATCTTTATAATAATTATATTCACTTATTAACTGCATAAGCAAGACGGTTGCGTTTATGCCGTATTGCTTTTGCAAGTGGTTTGTTAATATGCCAATACCCACCCTGTGATAATGTGTATGTTAAAATATTTTCACAACTCATTTTTATTCCCCCTTAAAAACTCAACGCCTTAAAATGCGTTTTAACAGCTTTTCTAAAACTTTTAATATAAAATTATACCTCGCATATAAAAAGGCAATAATATGCCTTTTTGTGCCTTTAAAATGCACAGTATTTTTCGTGTGAATTATATAATAAAATATTAAATAATACAACAATTTAGTAAAAAGTTTTGAAAAGTTGTTCTAACTGCTAACAAAAAAATTATAGCAGTAGGTTTCGTTTATGCCTACTGCTATTTTGATTTATGCGGTTTTATCTTCTAGTTTGTCTGTACCTTTGCTGTATGCTTTACCGCTTGTGCCATACATTTCACGAATTTCGTCAAACTCATAATTTTTACGGCTTTTACATCTGTAATTTTCAGGTTTTAGAAACCACGCTGTTTTTTTACTGTGCCATTGAAATTTTAATTCTTTCAACTTATCTTTGTACGCTTTGGTGTTTCCTGTTACCCACACGAAACAACCGATAATTTCGATTTCTATATCGTCCATTTTCATTAACTCATTTATTAAGTCTTTGAATTGGTCGGATGTTTCTGTTGATGTCTGTTTCGCCGTATAAGTTTCACCATCTTTCGTTTGATGTATGTCTTTGAGAATTTTAAACAGCTTGTCATATTCATTGTTGACAGCTTTCATTTTCTCGGCATCACCGCCTTTGTCGGGGTGGTGCATAAATACCAACTTTCTATATTGCTTTTTTAACTCTTCAAGCGTTTTTGGTGTTGGTGTAAAATAATTGAAAACTTCTCTCATTTCAATTCCTCCTATACTTTGAATTTTTAAATATTAAGTTGTCAATGTTCGTAGCAATATAAAAACACGATCAAAAAAGACAAGTCAACAGAAACATGGAATAACGAAGCAAAGCGAGTATATGCCGTGAAAGTCTGTTTACTTGGCTTTTTGCCGTGTTATCTTGCAAGTAGAACATGACACAATAGTTAAAAATTGAGTATAGGAAATTATGATAAGTTTTGTTTTTATACAAACAAAAACAGGCGTATAAATTAAACGCCTGCTTTTGATAGTTTATATTTATGCCCTACACATATTTTCAAGGACTTCTATTCTAAAAGCTGTTTTCGGGTGTGATGATTGCAATTTTTCAAGCAAATTTCTCTTGTCTGACATTTCCATATCATAAAATTTATACAAGGCTGACAATAAGGCTTCGCCGTACCCTAATTCAAAAGCCACTTTGTCTGCTCTGTATTCTTCCTTGCGACTTGTAGAAGATACCATAATTGTTAGAAACATCATTGCATATTTTAACCCAATACTTAAAATGTTTTTCAAAAAGCCTATAAGACTTCCAAAGAAAGAGTTATCGCCTAGCATAATTTGTAACATCTGCAACACCTTTACAAAAATCATCACACCCCAAAAATACACATTAGAGGCTAACGATACAAAAACCGATACCTGACCATCTCCGTTTACAATATGACCGATTTCGTGAGATATAACAGCCTCTATTTCTTCATCATCCATAATTTCCATTAGTCCACGAGTAACTGCTATTGTATGTCTACCAATGGCAAAAGCATTTACATTAACGCTGTCTACAATATATAATTTTAATTCATAATCTATCATTTTGCTGTATGCTTCGCCACGCTCTTTTGCACTGTCAAATATATTTAAAAGTCTTTCTTTTTCTGCATCAGTTGCAATATGCCTCACATCATATATTACCCGCAAAATATACTCAGGAACATTCGACAAACATAATACTATAATCATTATGTAAGTCAAAGCCAAAATTATATTTACATTTATAGGCAATTGAATATTAAACCAAAACAAAAAATAACTTGCTATTAGTAACAATAGTAACCGAGGTCTAACGGCAAAAATTGTAAATGGATTTGGCTCAGGTTTACCTCTGTGCTCTTCTGGAATAAGTAAAACTTTTTCTAAATTTTGCATAATTTTTGACATAATATAAATTCTCCTTTAAAATGGTTTTATAACTTTTATTTTTTCACATTTCCCGTCATCCCTTGACAGAAAAACGCCCTCGCCTTTTTTAAACGATTTGATTTCGTCAGGGTGTACAATAAATTCTCGTACTCGTTTTGCTGTCCCCATACCTGTTTCTTCTCTTTGATTTAACTGATATGTTAACTGCATTTTTTCATGTGTTCCCAAGGTTTTCGACCATTCCTCAGCACTCCTAAAACTGTTTTGCCTCATAATGACATAATTGTTGCAATTTTCTATAATCTGATGTTTAAACGCTTCACCTACTGCTGATTCAAGGTCAGCAAGACTTTGCGTTGCACATACACAAGTAACGCCTGCACTTCTGCTCTTGTTGATTAAGTCAATAAGAACAGAAGAAGCATATACATTTATTTCGTCAAAGACAAAGAAACTACGATGGTTGCTGTTGAATAATTGGCTCACAGCTTTTTTGCTGTCTATCAAAATTAAACGCCCCAAAGCCTGTGATGTTTCAGGGTAGATTAGTGGGTTTAAAATAAAAAGTATTACCGCACCAGTTTTCAACGCTGAATATATATCTATTCCATTTTCGTCAAAGATTTCTCCCATCTCACTTTCTGCAATTGTTGCAAATCGTGCTGAAGCCTGTTCTGTTATTTTTCCACTTGCTTTTATTAAATCTAAATTTTCAATATGATTTTCTTTTGTTATCAAACTATTTTTTTGTAAAACAGCTGATAAACTTTCAAAATTATCTGCTGACATATTTTGAATTATTGATTTGAAAGACAACGGAATTTCTGCAATATTCATTAGCTTTACAACTCGCTGTATGTATCTTTCTGTATTGGTTTTATAATGTGGTTCGCTCCATTCCGTCATGTTTATCAACATATCTTTTGCAACGGTTTCTGTTGCATTTTTAAGTGGGTTATACTTTGCAGATTTTGTAGGCTCGTTCATATTGATTACATAAAGCGGTCTGTTATGCCTTTCACAAAACGCCTTTGTGATTTCATACATAGAACCTTGTCCTGTATCTCCTTTTCCGTCAACCAACAACAAGCCTATACCTTTTTCGATGCTGTGCAAAATAAAATTTGATAATAATACAGTTTTACCCGCTCCCGTTGTACCTGATACAAAAATGTGTTTTGCGTTATCAGGACAATATATAGCCTTTTTTAATCTTGTATAACCAATTAAAGTTGAATTTTCTTTATTAACAGGACTACTCATATAATCTACCCCCATTTGCTGTAAATTTCCGCTCTAATGACATAATTCCCGCTTGTTCTTTTTTGCGGTTGTACCTCATACGCTTTACCGTGTATGAGGCAACTGCAAAAGATACCGCCGTTAATATAAACCAGCTTGTCAAACTATATAAACCATAAACCGATATAGTAAAGCTATGATTTAAAAGTCCTTTGACAAGAGCAACGGCAACTTGTGTTGTTTCTTCTAAAAACACCCCCATTTTAGTACACAATATCACAAGCAACACAATACAAGGAAACAACACAAAGTTTTCTTTTCTGTCTGTTCTCAACATCAAAAAAATAAACAAAATATTAAATGGTAATATCGGCAAACATATCAATATTGCAAGTGCCGATATTATCACATCAAAAACAGTAATCTGCTTTTGTTCTTTAAACTCTTCTGACATATTCCATCACCTTTTCTAACGGCGTTATTTTTACGCCATATTTTTCACCTATAACTTTTACATTATCAACCACCTTTTGTCTGTCGCTTGGAATAAACCAAAGCTGAAAATCAAAAATTTTGTAATTATTCTTTATGTTCTTTTCAAGAGTTATTGGCTTTTTTGCTGACAACTCAATTTCTACGCAATAGATTTTATTGTCTTTTGTATATTCAAAGTCGGGAAAGTGTTTAGGATTACCAAACCCCGCTTTATGTTTCATTTCTCGTTCAGTTGTAATGCTTGATTTTTCTACACCCTCATTATTTATCAAATATATAGCGGTATCAATTACAGCTATATCATGCGTTATCTGTTCTATTCTTACATTCGGGGTGTAATATTCCAAGTCAAGCAATCTTTCTGCTCTTTTTGTAACAAAATAAAGTCTTGGAACGCCATACAAAAAATGCTTTCTTTCTATATAGCCTGCTTCTATCAGCTTTTTTAATCTCCTATCACATGCACGCTGACCGCTAAAACCACATAAGACTTTTATTTGTCTTGAAAGTAAAAAACGCCATTTTTGAATTTCTTTAATAATAGCTATATCTCTTTCCATTAAAACCATATAAAACCACCTTTCAAATTTCGCTTTCGTTTAAATATTCGATAAATTTTTCATAATTTATCAAATATTTCGCCCCTGCTTTACGATAGACAATTTTGTCTTGTAAACATAATTGCCTTATGTAATGCACGGCTAAACCTGTCCGTTTTGCTGTTTCTTTAATTGTCAACATCGTTGGTACTGTCATAACATTTCCCCTCCCTTCATAATTTCAACAAGCCACCAAGTAAATTATTGTTGACTTGTTTTCGTTTTTAGTATATAATAATTATAGACATAATTCAAGTCAACTAAAATATTTATAAATCACCAAAAGATATTAATAGTAAATTATAATTAACGAAAGGAATTGAAAATGGATACCAAACTCACAGCAAAACGGCTTAAAAAACTAAGAAAAGAAGCAGGGTATTCTCACGAACGCTTAGCTGCAACTCTAATAGAAAAATATAACATAAAGATTACGCCCGCATCATTAAAAAAATATGAAATTTCAGAACAACCACATAGCAATTATGGTGCTGTAAAAGGTATGCGTATTGAGTATCTATATATGTTTGCCGATTTTTACAATGTATCAAGTGACTATATTTTAGGTTTTACAAATTCTACAAATAGAAATATAACAGCAAAACACATTACAGATAAAACAGGCCTTTCAAGTAAAGCAGTTGAAAATTTAGAAATGCTATATAAAACAGAAGTTGGGTGCATACCGCCTTATTTAGTTATTGACTATATGCTATCAAATCAAGAGTTTATAGAAAACTACCCCAATACAATAATTAGCTATTATCTTGCTAAAAAAATGAGTGATAAAAAATTTAACACTTCAACACCTGAATATTATAATACCCAATGGAACATTGAAAGCATAGAATTCAAAAAATATTTATCAATACAACGAATGGAACGCTTAATTGATAACTTTTATAATAATTATGTTAATTATGATATTGAAGAGGAACTATCGTTATTGAGAAAGGATGAAGAAGATGGCAATGAAAATGAATAGCGGTTTGCCGTCAGGCGTTTCTGCTGTAAAAGACCGCCCCGGTCTTTATCGTATCAGATGTGCAGTACACGGCAAAAATTACAGCGAATATTACAGAACAGAAGAAACAAGCAAAAAGAAACTGCAAAGTGAACTACAAAAGGTTGTTGACTCATTCAAGGAACGAATTGAGTGTGGAATGCTTAAAAATAATGACATAAGCGAAAAAAGTACATTTGAGCAAGCCGTTGAATGGTTTGTTAATATGCGAAAACTCAACATTCGGGAAAGCACACAACTAACCGACAAATTTATTTTTGAGCATTATCTTATCCCCCGCATTGGCAAGTATAAACTTAAAGAAATAACCTCGCCTATGGTTACAAAGCTATTAGCAGAGCTGTTGGAAAAAGGCGGTGGCGGGCGTGCTACATATAATGCAAAACCCGAATTTATAGAATTAATGCACGAAAGAAAACCCAAAAGAACTGACGGCGGTTTTAATCTTGTTGCTCGGGAAATAGGTATAAATGAAGATACTACATTTATAAGAGTAAGAAAAGGCGGGAACTGTAACGAAGATGTTGCAAAAAGAGTTGCTAAATATTACGGCGTATCACTTGGCACAGCCTTTGACAAAAAAGAAGATATAAAACCGTTGTCGGCTTCTTATGTTTCAAAAATCACTTACACGCTGTCAGCCCTTTTCACAGCTTGCGTTAAAAATGGCGTTTTACTTACTAACCCTGTTGCCAATGCGACAAAACCCCGCATTGGCGAAATGGATATACCCCCATATCTTGATAATACAACTATACCAATATTCTTAAATGCACTAAATGAAATCAATATTGATAATTCAATATGCGTTTCACTGATACTGATGTTAATGCTTGGTTTGAGAAGCGGGGAAGCTCGGGCGTTGCGTTGGGTAGATGTTGACTTCAATTCAAATGTTGTCAGCATTGAAAAGAATGTAGGCGATACATTCAACGGGTTAGCCTTAACCGATTTGAAAACAAAAAGGTCAAGGCGTAAATTACCACTTTCGCCGTTACTAAAAGATATATTATTAAACCATAAAAATATATTAGATAAAAAAGCCGACCAACATGGAAAAACTTGGAACAAAAACGGTGTTATATGCCCTAACGCAATGGGTGGGCTAATGGAAAAGGCTGTACCGAATAAGGCGATAAAAAAGATACTGAACAAAAATAAAGAATTACCCCAAGGGCTTCATGCCCATTCTTTACGGCATAGTTTTGTATCTTTGCTAATTTCAAACGGTCTTGATGTTGTAAATGTTGCCTCACTTGCAGGTGATACAATAGAAATTATAAGCAAACATTATGCCCATAGTTTTGCAGAGCGTAGAGCCGCCGCAATGAATATTGTCGGCGACTCGTTCGCACAGCTTAATAACAGCAACAATTATTTAAAAATTTCATAAAAGTATAAAACGCCTTTGTCCCAAAATGACAAGGGCGTTTTTTGTAGTCAATTTTGTGGTCAAAAAGTTGTAAAAAGTAGCTGAAATTTAGACCACAACGCAAAAAGTTACAAAAAGCAAAAACGCCGTAAAACCTTATTTTACAAGGGTTTACGGCGTTTTATTAAAATTTACAAAACCTCAAATTCTACTCCCACTCGATTGTGCCGATTGGCTTTGGTGTGAGGTCGTAGAGGACACGGTTGATTCCTTCTACTTCGTTTGTAATTCTGTTTGTGATTTTGTGGAGAACTTCGTATGGAATTTCTTCGATTGTTGCACTCATTGCGTCAGTTGTATTGACTGCGCGGATGATTGCAGGCCAACCTTCGTAGCGTTTGTCATCTCTTACGCCTACGCTTTTAAAATCAGGTACAGCAATGAAATACTGCCATACGTTTTCTGCCAATCCGCAGTTATCAAATTCTTCACGAAGGATTGCATCTGCTTCACGGAGGGCATTGAGTCTGTCTCTTGTAATGGCACCAAGGCATCTTACACCAAGACCAGGGCCCGGGAATGGCTGACGATATACCATTGCGTGTGGAAGTCCTAATGCTTCACCTACAACACGAACTTCATCTTTATAAAGAAGTTTTACAGGTTCTACCAATTCAAACTGCATTTCTTCAGGCAAGCCACCTACGTTATGATGTGCTTTAACTCCGTCACTTTCCAAAATATCAGGATAAATTGTTCCCTGTGCGAGGAATGAAATTCCTTCAAGTTTTGATGCTTCTTCATCAAAAACTTTAATAAATTCGCCACCAATAATTTTACGTTTCTTTTCAGGTTCACTTACCCCTGCAAGTAAATCAAGGAAACGATCTGTTGCATCGATATAAATTAAATTAGTATCAAGTTCTTTGCCGAAAACTTCAATAACCTGTTCACTTTCACCTTTTCTCATAAGACCGTGGTTTACATGAACACAAACAAGTTGTTTTCCGATTGCCTTAATCAAAAGTGCTGCTACAACTGATGAGTCAACACCGCCTGAAAGCGCCAAAAGAACTTTTTTATCTCCAACCTGAGCCTGAATTTCTTTTACCTGTTCTTCAATAAAAGCATTAGCAAGTTCAGGTGTGGTAATGCGAGCCATTGATTCGGGACGTACAATTTTTTCCATAAATATTCCTCCGTAAGTAATTATTTTTAATGTTAATATGATATCACAAAATCAGCAATATATCAAGTAAAAAAAGAATATTTTTTCTAATAATTATTGTACAAATTTGTATTCAAGTTCTACGTATCCGAATTCTGCCATAAATTTTAGTGTTTCAATATAGTCTGCAATTTCTTCTTCACTCCATGAATTCCGTTGTTCCCATTCGGCTTCACGAACCAAAGTTTTAAGAGTTTTTTCTCCATCCATGGCAGAAAAGACACGACTGAACAGATCAAGTGTAACAGGATGCCATCTTTTTTCTAATGGTACTCGTGCAAAATCGTGAGGTATACCTATTGATGTTCTTTTAGGAACAATATTTTCGCAAGAATCAAAAATCGGCGTATCCTCTGACTTTAATTCAGACTCGATTGGTGTTAAGCCATCAACAAAGTTTTCAAGCATTGTGCAGGCATTTTTGATGGCATTTTCATCTACTCTCGCATCACTAAATGCTTTAATATTGTTAAGTTCTATATTCTTGCAATACATAAGTCTGGCTTTTGCGTCAGTGCCTGCTCTTGGGGGTGGTGTCATTGCAGTTTCTGCCAGGCGAGTTGATGCATATGCTACCGCCATTGGCAATAATTTTTCATACTTTTTACTGTCGTAAGCGGCAACTGATGCTATAAATGCAGTATATACTGCACAAACCCTTGCAAATTGCGGATAATCAATATAATCATATCTTTGACAAGAATTGTGCCAAAGGTACCTGATATCGTACTCAGGCATAATTGTGGGAAGCCCTACGGATGTATCAGACATAAAACAATCATCCCCCCAATGATCCCCCCATGAAGTAACAAAAGGTGGCTGTTTTACATTCTTTCTGTACTCGTTCCATATTGATTCAATGAGCACATTACCATAAAACGGAATTGCCGGAGTTGCAAAATTAATTATTGCCTGAATATGTTTCGAACAAATCGGCATTCCGTCCACACACAATGCTCCAATGCATCGGTCACGAAGCACTCCACCAAAATGCTCTGCAAATGCTGCAAATCCATATAGTTCAGGTGCAAAAAGTACACGGATTGAATATTTAAGCGGTGGAATTTTTCCATCTTCAATTGCATCTCTTATTGAAATAAGTGAATGTATACAAGAAATGACACCTGCAGAGTTATCATCCTCCAAAGGTTCTGCGGTATGTGCCATTACCCAGAATTCTCGTTCACTCTCTCCTTTTAAAAGAGCGGTAACAGCAGGCATTTTACCCTCGTAACGATGACTATCCGTTTCAGCCTTCAGAATTACTTCTCCTTTTTCTGTCGCCTTTTCAAGTTTTTCCAGTATTCTCGGAGTTACACAAAAAGCTACAAACGGTCTTTCATCTGCATTTACATACCAGGAATTTGTTTCAGAACAATTATTTGCCCAAAGCACCGCATCAGGAGTTTCTTTCGCTCCACATACAGTGCCGCTAACGATTCCAACGGCTCCATTATTTAAAATAGGAACTACTGCTTTATCTGTCGGAAGCATTCCTTGCGGAATTGACACGAATGCACCTTTCACATCGGCGCCTTTTTGCATCTGATCCCATGTAACAAGACGAACTTTTAATCCACCTTCAGGCGTTGAAACTGAAAATCGTACCAAAGAGAAGGGTTCTTTTTCATAATCTGCAATTACTCTTTCACCCTCCCATTCTGACGTAACAGTTAGTCTGCCATAGGTTGCATCCCAACACATAGGCATAATTTTATCCTGACACGCAGTTTTACCGTCTGACACGAAATTCAGACGCTGTGCTTCAAATCCATTTTCTTTTAAAAGACTGTATATATAATCTGCAGCATCGTGCGTTGCAGGTGTTGTCTGCGGAAGTTCTTTAGTCATCAGCACCTGTGTGTGAGTTTTCAAAAACTCCTCGCTGATTTCATTCATAAATGCATCTAAATATGATTTCATACTTTCTCCTCTTAAAGATTTTTCTCAAATTCAAGATATGATTCTTTTTCAACAAAACCTGCACGTTCATAAAGAACTGAGG
>JAZRDC010000019.1:0-9692 GCA_045660065.1 Clostridia bacterium | reverse complement strand
GATGCAAAAACATTATCAACGATACTTGGACATACAAACCCAAGCTTCACCCTCGACACATACACACATGTAACAACGGATATGCAACAAAAAGCATCAAATATAATAGAAAACTTTATGGAAGATATACTCGGAAAGGAGATGCAACCATGGCAAGACGAAAAAGTGGACAAGGAACAGTAAGGCTAAGAAAAGATGGTCGATGGGAAGGCAGAATTGTAATCGGCTACGATGAAAATGGTCTTCCTAAGTCCAAAAATGTAACTGCAAAGACCAAAACTGAATGTATTGAGAAACTGGAAAAACTCAAAGATGAAATAGGCTTTATTCGCAGAGAAAAAGTTCATAGCAGAATGCCCTTCGGTGAATGGATGGACTTCTGGTATCAGAATTACTGCAAAATGCGAATAAAGGAATCAACTCAAGAGGGATATGAAACAAGAATATATAATCACATAATCCCCAAGATAGGAAAAATACCGCTGAATGAACTGACTCAAAACGACTTGCAGAAATTCTACAACAGCCTTAAACAAGACGGCAGATTGAGATATCGCGATACACTCGGCGAAGGATTATCCGACAGGTTCGTACGAAGTTGCCATGCAAACTGCAGAACTGCACTTCAAAAGGCAACGGACGACAGACTTATTAAAAAGAATCCTGCAATAGGCTGCAAGATACCGCCTAAAAAGTCAAGAGAGATGCAGGTGCTGACGCCGGATGAAATTAAAAGGTTCCTTATACAAGCAAAATATGACGGATTCTTCGAAATCTTCTTAGTAGCCTTATCCACAGGCTTACGGCGAGGAGAAGATATGGCACTGAAATGGGAAGACTTAGACTTCGATACAGGAGAACTAAAGGTGCGAAGACAAGTCAAACGGACAAAAGGCAGATTAGTCATAACAGAGCCAAAGACTGAAGAATCGGTAAGAACGATAATACTACCCAAAAGCCTTGTAAACATCCTGAAGGAATATAAGGAGACAATAGATTCAGAGTGGATGTTTCCATCACCAAGAGTTGAAGGGATGCCAAGAGATCCCTCAGCAGTATATGGAATGATGCAGGTAATATTAGAAAGAGCAGAATGTAAAAAGCTCCGATTCCACGATCTCCGCCACACCTTCGCAACCACATCGGTAGCAAACGGAATGGACATCAAAACCTTATCTACTATCCTCGGACATGTATCAAGCAAAACAACACTTGATATATATCTGCACAGCACCGAGGAAATGAAGAAAGAAGCAGCAGAAAAGATTAACGCCCGATTCAACAAGGATACAAACAGCACCGAAGAAACATCCACGAATGAACAAGAAAAGCCTTCACAAGCCAAATTTGAGCCTAAAAAGGGCAAGATGAGAAAGCCCGGCACAGGATGTATAAGTAAGATAAATGACCATCTCTATGAGGGCAGATACTCACCAAAAGATGCCTACGGCAAACGAATGGCCAGAAACATATACGCCCCTACAAGAGAAGAATGTGAAGAAAAGCTCGCCGTACTGATAAAAGAAATGAAAGCCGAAATCGCAGAACAAAAAGCGAAGCTTAGAATAGCACAGTAAAACATAAACGGCACGGACATAAAAATCCGTGCCACAGCTTTTGGGTGTATTAAATTTTTATACGGTGTAACCAAAGAAAAAGGGTTTATTTACTTTTTACACATTTGGTGTTATACTTAATTAGTAAAAAACAAATTAGATAAACTTGTATTTATTGAACTCAACACAAAACAATATTTATGTTGTTCAAATTTCCTTCTTTAGTTGTTAAAATAGAATTGTAAAACAAAAGGAGGTTTTTATTATGAACACAGACAAAATTATTGCAGAATCAATCGCAAAGGACTATGCACCGAAGGAAAGCTCAAAAATAGTTGCACTTAAAAAATTGGACAACAGAGCGAAACTACCTGCCACGATTTTCACTTACTCTTGCGGTATAATATCCGCACTTGTTTTTGGTACGGGAATGTGTCTTGCAATGCAGGTAATCGGAAACGGCTTGGCTGGTATGGTGCTTGGCATTATCATTGGAATTATCGGAATGATCGGTTGCGGTGTGAATTATCCCATTTACAAGAAAATGCTTGAAAAAGGCAAAGCAAAATATGCTTATGAAATCGTTCAGCTTGCAAAAGAAATTGCTGATAAGTAAAAATAATATTTTATGAAAGGAGTGTCTATATGAATAAATCGGAAAGTAAATATTTTAACACTGCCGTCAGATTTGACAAAGCACTCCTTTCTTTGCTTGAAAAGAAACCTTTTGAGTACATAATGATTAGCGAAATATGTGAAAAAGCTGGGGTTAATCGTTCAACCTTTTATCTTCACTATGAAAACACACGGGATTTACTGAAAGAAACGATTGCCTATGTCCTCGATAGTTTCATTTCATATTTCGATGTTGATACTGAAAATATCACATCAGGATTTAAAAATTGTGATTTGCAGGAACTCAATTATATCAACGAGAAGTATCTGCATCCTTATCTTTTATTTATCAAAGAAAACAGACGAGTGTTTTTTGCAGTGTTGTCGCAACCGGTAACATTTGACTCAAATATTATTTTTCAGAGGCTGTTCGATAATATATTTAATCCTATTTTAGATAGATTTCACTATCCACGAGATGAACAAAACTATGTTATGATGTTTTATCTCAATGGTATTACTGCCATTATTACGGAATGGTTGAAAGATGACTGCAAAAAAAGCATTAAAGAAATTTCAAATATAATTCGTTACTGTATTTTCGGGAGAGAATGAATAACTCCAATTTAACTATTTAAAACTTAGAGTCTTGAATTTTTAGGTTTAGGACTCTTTGTTCATATTTAAGGATAAAAAATAATTAAAAAATTTGCAAAGCCTTGCTACGACTGCGTTTGAGGCGTAAAATGTGGCTAACATGTGGTCAAAACCGAAAAAATGAGTTTTTTCAAACAAAGTAAAAACCTCAGAAACCGCTTGGTTACTGAGGTTTTGTTGGTCGGGATAACAGGATTTGAACCTGCGGCCTCTTCGTCCCGAACGAAGCGCGCTACCAAACTGCGCTATATCCCGAAATAAAATATTTAGTTTTTTATATTTCCCGTGTCTGTGGGATAACATGTGGTCAAAACTTGTTTGACCACATGTATTTTGTTTTTTAAGTCGCCGTAAAGTGGCTGTGTTAAAAGGTTTGTGGGAGTTCGGCTCAATATTAATGAATTGAATAGTACCGTGTCCCGAACGAAGCGCGCTACCAAACTGCGCTATATCCCGAAATAAAATATTTAGTTTTTTCTATATTCCCGTGTCTGTGGGATAACATGTGGTCAAAACTTATTTGACCACATGTATTTTGTTTTTTAAGTCGCCGTAAAGTGGCGGTGTTAAAAGGTTTTAGGGAGTTCGGCTCAATACTAATGAACTAATTAGTACCGTGTCCCGAACGAAGTACTCTACCAAACTGAGCCACACCTCGCAATAGTTTGCATCACGACCACATTATATAATACCACAAATTCGGTAGTTAGTAAAGTGTTTTTTAAAAAATTTTGTATTTTTTTTAAAAAACTATGTAAAAATAGATTGACAAACTATATATTGTGTTGTATAATGTAAATGTAATTTACATTATTGACGGATTATGCGGATTACCGCAAGGAAGTGTAAAATATATTAATGCCGGCCGTCTGGGCAAACTAGTTCAAAAAACGAGCTGGTTTGTCCTTTTTTGCGGGACGAAACCGGCGGAAGGAGGATATTATGAAACATAACAATTGGAATGGTTTTGTTGAAGGAAAATGGCAGGACGAAATTAACGTTCGTGATTTTATTCAGCAGAATTACAAAGAGTACAAAGGCGATTCAAGCTTTTTAAGTGGGGCAACAGAACGTACAAATAATCTTATGGCAAAAGTTCAGGAACTTTTCCGTAAAGAAAGAGAAAATGATGGGGTACTTGATGTTGATGTTAACACAGTTTCATCACTTGTTAACTATGCACCAGGTTATGTTGATAAGGAAAATGAACTTATCGTTGGTTTACAGACAGACAGCCCATTAAAAAGAGGTGTAAACCCATTCGGCGGAATCAGAATGGCTCGTCAGGCTTGTTCTGCATACGGATATCGTTTGAGTGATAAAGTTGAAGATGAATTCAAATTCAGAACAACTCACAACGATGGTGTATTCAGAGTTTATACTGATGAAATGAGAGCTGCAAGAAAATGTCACGTAATCACAGGTCTTCCTGATGCATACGGCAGAGGTAGAATTATCGGTGACTACAGAAGAGTAGCACTTTACGGTGTAAATAAACTTATTGAAGAAAAGACTAAAGACAAAAAAGCATTGGCAGACAAAGAATTCAATGTTGATAATGCTCGTCTTTCAGAAGAACTTTTCCAGCAGATCGCTTTCTTAGGATTTATGAAAGAAATGGCTGCTATGTACGGTTATGATATCAGCGAACCTGCAAAAAATACAAGAGAAGCAATTCAGTGGACATATTTTGCATATCTTGCAGGAATTAAAGAACAGAACGGTGCTGCAAACTCATTAGGTAGAGTTGCAACATTCTTCGATATTTATATTGAAAGAGATATCGCAAACGGCGAACTTACTGAACAGCAGGCTCAGGAACTTATCGACGATTTTGTTATTAAACTCAGATTGGCAAGACACTTAAGAACACCTGAATATAACGAACTCTTCGGTGGCGATCCAATGTGGATCACAGAAGCAGTAGGTGGTATGGGCGAAGATGGCAGAACACTTGTTTCAAAGAGTTCATTCAGAATTCTTAACACACTTTACACATTAGGACCATCACCGGAACCAAACCTTACAATCTTATGGTCAAAAGATCTTCCTGAAGGCTTCAAACGTTTCTGTGCAAAAGTTTCAGAAGATACAGATTCAATCCAGTATGAAAACGACGATTTGATGAGACCATTACACGGTGATGACTATGCTATCGCTTGCTGCGTATCAGCAATGACAATCGGTAAGCAGATGCAGTTCTTCGGCGCAAGATGCAACTTGGCAAAACTTTTGCTTATTGCTATCAACGGTGGTTTTGATACAACAACAGGCGTACATATCGGACCTCAGATGCCTGTATTGGAAGGCGAAAGCTTAACATTTGACGCTGTAATGGAAAGATACAACATTTACATTGAATGGCTCAGCAAACTTTATGTTGATACAATGAATCTCACCCACTACATGCACGACAAATATGCAAACGAAAAAACACAGATGGCACTTCACGATACAGATGTTGAACGTTTAATGGCATTCGGTGTTGCAGGCCTTTCAGTAGTTGCTGACTCATTGTCTGCAATCAAATTTGCTAAAGTTTCACCTGTTAAAGATGAAATGGGATACATTGTAGACTTTGAAAGAGAAGGCGACTTCCCTAAATTCGGTAACGATGATGACCGTGTTGACTTGATTGCAAAAGACATCACACACAAAGTTATCACAGAACTCAGAAAAACTCCTGCATACAAAAATGCAATTCATACATTGTCAGTTCTTACAATTACATCTAACGTTATGTATGGTAAGAACACAGGTGCTACACCAGACGGTAGAAAAGCAGGTAAGCCTTTCGCTCCTGGTGCTAACCCAATGCACAACAGAGAAGAAAATGGTGCACTCGCATCTCTCAACTCAGTAGCAAAATTAAAATATGAAGATTGCCGTGACGGTATTTCAAACACATTCTCAATAGCTCCTGAAGCTTTAGGTAAAACACCTGAAGAAAGAAATACAAACCTCGTTGCTATTTTGGATGGTTACTTCGGTAAAATGGCACATCATATTAATGTTAACGTATTAAACAGAGAAACTCTTATTAAAGCCTATGAAAATCCGGAAGATTATCCAAACCTCACTATCCGTGTTTCAGGCTACGCAGTTAACTTCAATAAACTTTCTCGCGACCAGCAGAAAGAAGTTATTTCAAGAACTTTCCATCAGAGCATATGATAAAAGGTAAAGTTCATTCTATCCAGAGTCTTGGCACAGTTGACGGGCCGGGAATTCGCTTTGTGGTTTTTGCACAAGGCTGCCCACTTCGTTGCAAATGCTGTCATAATCCTGATACATGGGAATTAAACGCAGGCACCGAATACAGTCCTGAAGATATTGTTAAAAAGGCTTTGGGTTATAAAGAATACTTTGGCGAAAAAGGCGGCATAACCATTTCAGGTGGTGAGCCGCTTTTGCAAGCAGAGTTTTGTTATGAGGTTTTTAAACTTTCTCACAATGAAGGTATAAACACTTGTCTTGATACTTCAGGAATTATTCTGTCTGAAGCAACAAAGAAACTCTTGAGTGAAACAGACAGAGTTTTACTTGATATTAAATATACAAATGATGAACAATATCAGGAAAATGTTGGTACCAAACTTTCAATTGTACTTGAGTTTTTGGAATATTTAAATGAAAAAAATATTCCTGTTACAATTCGATATGTTGTAATTCCAACATTGAATGATAATTCAGACAGTGTTTTGAAACTTCGCGATATTGTAAAAAAATACAGTTGCGTAGATAAGGTTGAACTTTTGCCTTTCCGCAAAATATGCGAAACAAAATATGATAATATGGGAATTGAATTTCCTTTAAAACATATTAAAGAACCTTCAAGGGAAGACATATCTGAATTAGAAAAAATATTAAATTCTTAAAACGGAGACGATTGTTATGAAAGATACATACGGCAGTTTGAAATGGACAAGAGGTGCCATTCCTGCACTTTTGCTCCATTGCAGTATTGGTACAGTATATTGCTGGTCGCTTTTTTCAGAAGATATAGCAAACTACATCGGTTTTTCAAAAAGCGCAACAGAATGGGCATTTAGTTTAGCAATTTTCTTCCTTGGAATGTCAGCGGCATTCTTAGGAAACGTTGTTGAAAAAGATATTCATAAATCATCACTTATTTCAGCAATTTGTTTTGCACTTGGTATGGCAGGTGCAGGTGCATTCATTTATTACGGTGGTATGCATAAAGGAAGCATTGTTGCTTTGATAGGTATTTATCTCAGCTATGGTGTTTTAATGGGTATTGGTCTTGGTACAGGTTATTTATCACCTGTAAAAACATTGATGCTTTGGTTTAAAGAGAAAAAAGGTTTGGCAACAGGTCTTGCAGTTGCAGGATTTGGTGCTGCTAAAGCCATTGCAAGTCCGATTATGGAATGGATGCTTAAATCATTGGGCGATGGCGGACTTTATAAAATGTTCTTCATTTTAGCGGCAGTTTATTTTGTTATGATGTTTGTAGGTCATTTGCTTCTTAAAAAGCCTGATGACTGGCACGAACCTGAAACAAAAGAAAACAAGAAAAGTATTTTTGAAGTTTTAAAAACAAAACCGCTTTCAAACTATATCGGCGTATGGCTTATGTTTTATATTAACATCACTTGTGGCTTGGCACTTATTTCTCAGGAAAAAAATATTGTTAAATGTTTAGGCCTTGCCGGAGCAGTTGGAATTATTTCAACATTTTCTGCTATCTTTAATGCAGGCGGAAGACTTGGATATTCAGCATGGGCTGATAAACTCAAAGACAGAAACACAATTTATAAACTCATTTTTATTGTTTCAATTGTTTTATCAGGTCTTGTAGTATTGACAGGTGGCATCAAAAATGGTGCAGGAAACGCACTTTTAACAGGCTTGGTAATTGTTCTTATTATGATGATTAATGCAGGCTACGGCGGTGGTTTTTCAAACGTGGCAACACTTTTATCAGACCATTACGGTATGAGCAACATCAGTGCAATTCACGGTATCACACTTTCAGCATGGGGATTTGCCGGACTCACAGGTAATCAACTCGCAACATGGATTGTAAATCACTTCGGTGAAAAAGTTGATGTTGGAGGCTACATGGTAAATCCGGTAGGTTACCAGACAGTGCTTATCGTAACATTAAGCCTTTATGTTGTAGCATTGTGCTTAAGTATGTTACTTGTAAAACCAACTAAAAATAAATAAAACGGGCGAGGTGAAAACCTCGTCTTTTTTTATGTAGATTAATTATAAATTTAATCTTTCTTGTAAAATAAAAATTTTTATGGTAAAATAGTTCTGTAAAACTAAACAAAAAATGGAGAATAAGAATGAAAATATATGACATTTCCCAGGAGGTTTTTGGTTGTCTGGTGTTTCCCGGAGACCCAACCCCTCAAAAAAAGATGCTGAGTGTAATGGAAAAAGGCGATTTGTATAATTTGACGGAATTTAGTATGTGCGCTCATAACGGTACACATATAGATGCCCCATTTCATTTTATAAAAGACGGAAAAACCGTGGATAAAATATGCTTAGATGCTTTTGTCGGAATGGCTTATGTGGCAGAACATCACGGGATTGTCTCGGGGGATGACGCTGCAAAGATAATTGAAAAGGCGAAAGAATTGAATGTGGAATCAGCAAAAAGAATTTTAATTAAGGGGAAAGCAGAAGTATCTGCAGAGGCGGCAAAAGTGTTTGCCTCAAATAAAATATTGCTTTTGGGTAATGAATCTCAGACAGTCGGACCTGAAGATGCACCTATGGAAGTGCACCACATACTTTTAGGGGCAAATGTTATCCTGCTTGAAGGCATTCGCTTGGCAGAGGTTTCAGAGGGTGCTTATTTTTTAAATGCTGCACCACTTAATTTATCAGGTGCAGACGGTTCGCCCTGCAGAGCAATTTTGATTGAAGATTAAAATTTAGTTTAAATCAAAAAAAAAAGATGCCATACGGCATCTTCTTTTTTTTGGAACTATTGACGGGAAGCAAATTCATTAGAATTTGCACTGCTTGTCGACCGAAAGTTAAAACTTTCGGTACCCGACTGTGCACCATTTTGTTATAAAACTTGCCACCGGCAACTTTTATTGCCACAAAATGCCCTCTCAGGCTTCGATTCCCTTTAGATTAAACAAAAAAAAGATGCCATACGGCATCTTTTTTTGTTTGGAGCTATTGACGGGAATCGAACCCGTGACCTCCACACTACCAAAAAATAAGAATGTATGTTGTGAAGTGGTGTGGAATTTCGCAAAGTGGCTTAATAGTGCGGTTTGTGGCTTGTGAAATGTTCTGCTGTTTTGTAAAGTTTTCTGAAAATAATGGACAAATAATGGACAACAATGGACAAATAATGGACAAAAAAGAGCCGATTTTTAATCGACTCTGATAGAGAATTATGCTTTTCTTGACAGTATAGTTGAAAGAGTGTCAGATGCTTTTTCATCTGCCATTTTGATTGCGTGTGTATATATATTTGTAGTGGTGCTTGTTTTGGTATGGCCGAGTCTGTTGGCTACCGTTCTGAGGTCCGTTCCATTGGCTATAAGAAGTGTTGCATTTGTATGTCTTAGTGAATGTGTGTGGATCCCGGTGAAGCTGTTTGATTCGGCAAATTTCTTTATCCACCAGGAAGCGGTATCCGGATGCATTGGCCCGCCCGAATTCGAAGTGAATATTTTTTTGCTTCCTTGCCATTGGTCGCCCATCAGCAAGCGAGTGCGAGAATGCTCTTTCTTCCAGAGCAGCAGAAGTTTAACTGTTTCTGATGAAATTTTAATTACACGTTTGGATTCATCATTTTTAGGTGTGTCATCAAAAACACCAAGTCCCGGGACATAGATACTTTCCTTTGAAATGTTTATCAGG
>JAZRDC010000018.1:0-6087 GCA_045660065.1 Clostridia bacterium | reverse complement strand
CGAAAACCTGTTCCGTCAACTGAAGAACTATACATAAAGTCCATAATTCTTAATTTATTTTGCATCGTGTTTTACTCTGTCTCTGAGTTCTGCCTGTTTAGCGCTGTTCCAACTCTTAACGCTACCAACCAAGTAACCTGTGATTCTCTGAATAACGTCAACGTTTTCGCTTCCGCAAACCGGACATTTTTCAAAGTCAGCATCTGAGTTTTCAAATCCGCAGTCTAAGCAACGATTTCTTGTGTGGTTAACTGAACCGTAACCGATATCGTACTTATCCATAAGATCAACTGTCTGCATAATGCAGTCAGGATTGTGTGTAGCATCACCGTCAAGTTCAACATAGAAAATATGACCTGCGTTTTCAAGTTCATGATATGGTGCTTCAACTTTTGCTTTGTGTTCAACGCTACATTTGTACCAAACAGGAACGTGTGATGAGTTTGTGTAATACTCTTTATCTGTGATATTTTCAATTTCACCAAATGCTTCTCTGTCGCGTTTTGTGAACTTACCGCTTAATCCTTCTGCAGGAGTTGCAAGAAGTGTGTAGTTTAAGTTCTTTTCGTTTGCAATCTGGTCAACGCGTTTTTTCATATGAGTGATGATTTCAATACCGAGTTTCTGTGATTCTTCACTTTCACCGTGGTGTTTGCCTGTGAGGGCAATAAGTGTTTCTGCAAGACCGATAAAGCCGATTGAAAGTGTACCTGATTTTAAGATATCTTCCAATTTGTCGTTAGGACCTGCACCTTCACTGCCGAACCACATACCGCTCATCAAGAATGGGAACTGTTTTTTAAGAGCAGTTCTCTGGAAGCAATATCTGTCATAAAGCTGGTCTGCTACAACATCTAAACATTTGTCAAGTTTTTTGTAGAATGTAGAAATTCTTTCTTCGTAATCTGCAATCTGCATAACTTCCAAAGCAAGACGAACAATATTAACTGTTGAGAATGAAAGGTTACCTCTGCCGATTGAACAACTTTCACCGAAACGGTTACCGTAAACTCTTGTTCTGCAACCCATTGTTGCAACTTCGTGCATATATCTCTTAGGATCGTCTGATTTCCACAACGGATCCTGATTGTAAGGAGCATCAAGATTTAAGAAGTTAGGGAAAAATCTTTTTGCAGTAACCTTACAAGCAAGTTGATAAAGGTCATAGTTTCTGTCTTCAGGCAGGTAGTTTACACCGCGTTTTTTCTTCCAGATCTGAATAGGGAAGATAGGTGTTTCGCCGTTACCTACGCCTCTGTATGTTGAATTCAAGATTTCACGCATAATACATCTGCCTTCTGCTGATGTATCTGTACCGTAGTTGATTGATGAGAATACAACCTGATTACCACCGCGTGAGTGAATTGTGTTCATGTTATGGATAAATGACTCCATAGCCTGATGAACTCTGTTTACAGTCTGATTTACAGCGTGCTGAACATATCTGTCATCACCTGTCAAGCCATCTAAATCTTTTTCAACATAGTCATCAAAAGTAAGGTCTTTAAGGTGAGATAAATCAATGCCCTGAATTTTTTCAAGTTTTTCAATTTCTTCAACATATGTATATTTTACATATGGAGCGAGATAGAAATCGAAAGCAGGGATAGCCTGACCGCCGTGCATTTCATTCTGAACTGATTCCATTGAAATACAAGCAATAATTGCTGCAGTTTCAATTCTCTTTGCAGGTCTTGATGAACCGTGGCCTGCACGGAATCCGTTTTCTAAAATCATATCCAATGGATGCTGGAGGCAAGTGAGTGATTTTGTAGGATAGTAGTCAGCATCGTGAATATGGATGTAGTTGCTCTTGATGTAATCTCTTGTCTGCTGAGAAACAAGCATATCCATAACAAAGTTTTTAGATGTTTCACTGGCAAACTTCATCATCATACCTGCAGGAGTTTCTGCATTCATGTTAGCATTTTCTTTTGTGATGTCATTTGCGATTGTGTTAACAATACCCATATACATTTCGTATGTTTTTCTACCACGGGCAATGTTTCTCTTTTCACGGTAAAGGATGTAGTCTTTTGCTACATTCTTATACTGTGATTTCATAAGTTCGCCTTCAACTAAGTTCTGAACTTCTTCGATTTCAATAACGTCTACATTTAAAGCCTCAATTTTGTCTGCGATGCTTTCAGCGCATTTAATATCGTTAACAAAGTTATGGTTCATAGCTTTGATGATAGCGTTAACAATTTTCTGTTTGTCAAAGTTTTCTATTCTGCCATCGCGTTTTCTGATGTTAGTAATCATAATTAAACACTCTCCTATCTTGATATCTATATGTATATATTGTATTTAGTATGGTGCGTCAAAACACAATATCTTGTTATGATGCATAAATAATTATAGTACATCTTGCGAATAAAGTCAACAACTATTTTTCAGATAGATGACTAATAATGCGTCAACGCATACTGCAAATGGCTATGTATGGCTATTTGTGGAAATAAAAAAATTTTTTGTGGAATTGAAAAAGCATCACCACAATATATTGTGGTGATACTTTTGACATACTATATCAGCTTTTTTCTTTTTCTGGCTTTTGTATGTAAAGAAACATACTATGTTATCAGGCAGTATTTTTCCTGCAAAAGCGCCAAGTTTTACGCCTAAAGTGGGGATAATTGTTTTTCTTTTTTTAAACATTTGCTTTATTGCATATTGTGCAACATATTTACTTGAAATCCCTTTCAGACTGAAAGATACACCGGCAACCTTGTCAAATCCTGTTGCAACAGGTCCGGGGCAAAGAGCGCCTATATAAACATTTTTGCCCTGCTTTTTAATTTCATAACCAATTGCCCGTGTAAGTTTTAAAACATAAGCCTTTGTGGCGTAATATGTTGCCATAAAAGGACCTGTTAAAAATGATGCAATTGAAGCGGTATTTAAAATATAACCGAAGTTTTTTTCAGCCATATCCTTTAAATAAAGTTTTGCTAAGATGTGCATTGCAGTAATGTTGGTATTTATCATTGAAAGTTCTTTATCAAGGTCAGTTTCGGTAAAATATCCCACATCACCAAAACCTGCATTGTTGATTAAAATATCAACATCACGCACCTGATTGTATAATTTTACGCAATTTTCTTTTTCAGATAAATCAAGACTTATAGTTTCGCAGTTTATTTCACTTTTAAGTTTTTCAAGTCGAGGTAAACTTCTGCCCACTGCTACAACAGCAATATCTCTTTTTGCAAGTTCAATGCAGATGTCATAGCCAATGCCTGAAGATGCACCTGTTACCAGCGCTTTCATAAAAACACCTCTTTAATTGAATTGTTCGGAGAAAATTTTACTTACTTCTTCACGGCTGTAAACTACAAAAGGTGATACTAATGTGTATGGAAGTTCAATGGTGTTGAATTCAGGATTGTCCATTTTAACAACAAGTTCTGCATAATCGACAATTTCTGCAAGGCTTAAACTTGATTTTATATTTTTGTTTATTGCAGAGTAAATTTTAGGAATACTTCCTATATATTTTGCATTTGCCTTTTGTTCAAACACGGCTTCCATAAAATCACGCTGAGTTTCTGTTCTTGCAATATCGCCCATAGGATAACTTCTGAAACGAAGAAGTTGGAGTGATTTATTACCATTTAAAAGTTGCTGACCTTTTCTTAAATTGATGTAAAGGTCCTGCTCGGGATCTTCATAGTACATATTCTGAGGAACGAAGAAGTCCACACCGCCAACGGCATCTATAACATCTGCAACCGCTTTGAAGTTAAATACCACATAATCATGGATCTGAAGTCCCGTAATATCTTTGATTGCCTGAATTACAGCACTTTCACCGCCATAAGCCATAGCCTCGGTGATTTTGATGTTGCTTCCTCTGTAGTTCACTTTTGTATCACGAAGGATTGAACTGCAGTTGATAGTTCCTTTTTTGGTAGAAAGTGAGAAAACCATAATCACATCGGCATGCAGACCACTTTTGTCAGTTCCCATAATCACAACATTTTTTACCTGATTGGGAAGAGCCTTGTCAAGTTCTGCAACTTCTTCACCCGCACCGAGATTTGTATTAAATATATAAAGAAAACCCGCTAAAGAACATAAAACAATCAAAATGATTGTGCTTATGCTGAACACGGTAAAAAACTTTTTAACGTTCAAAATATCCAAGACCTTTCGTAATTAAATGAAAAAAGCACTTGCCTTTTTACACAAGTGTTTTTATTGTAACCATTATAGTAAAATTATAACATAAGCAAAAGCAAGAGTCAATAATTTTCACATAAATATCACTTAATTGCTTGTTGCCTTTTCAAGGTTCGAGCCCACTAAGTTTGCATAAAAAAATAACACACTCAAAAGAGTGTGTGTTTTTTGGTGGGAACAATAGGGCGTGTATGCTACGCATCCACCCTGCTTGACGACCGCTCCGCACCTGCTCGCGGTACCCGTCTGCGCACCAAAAAGCTAAAAACTTGCCACCGGCAACTTTTTTAATCACTTTTTGCCTTCTCAAGGTTCGAGCCCATTAAAGTTTGAATAAAAAAATAACTCACTCAAAAGAGTGAGTTATTCTTTGGTGGGAACAATAGGGCTCGAACCTATGACCCTCTGCTTGTAAGGCAGATGCTCTCCCAGCTGAGCTATGCTCCCTGGTAGCGGCGAGTGGATTCGAACCACCGACCTAACGGGTATGAACCGTTTGCTCTAGCCAACTGAGCTACACCGCCATATTGCTACCAAATCAGCAATAAATATTATAGCAAACTTATTGCCGTTTGTCAATACTTTTTTTGAATTTTTTTATTTTTACCTTAATCGTCTGGCATTTTTATCTTCAAATATGTTGATAACACGATTTTCTGCTATAATTCCATTGTCTACAAAAGAGAACGCATCCAGGTGGTCAACTATAACAAAATCAAGCAAAGTTTTTCTTATGTCTAAAAGCGCAGACATTAAAAGATCTGCATTTAAAACATCATTAGGAGATGGTCTTACATTCCCGGAGGTGTGGTTGTGTGCCACTATTACATAAGACGCTTTGTGAAAAAGAGCAAGTTCTGCAACTCTGTCGATGTATATACCTGTCATATCCACGCTACCTTCAGAAAGTTTTTCTGTTTTGATAAGTGCCTTTGCTTTGTTAAGGAATGCTGCATATGCACACTCATACTTGTTTCCCATACAAAGAGCCTGAAAATATTCCTTAATATACATTGTATCGTCTAAATATTTATTTTTAACAGCAGTTCCTTTAAGATATCTTTTTACTGCTTCAAGGTATGACGCTATATGAAGTGCAGTCGCTTCCCCAACGCCTTCAACCTGCATAAGTTCCAGGTAAGATGCCTCAAAAACTTTATTAAGGCTACCGAATGTATCTAAAATCTTGTGTGCCAAAGGATTTGTATCGCCACGAGGGATGCTTTGAAACAACAAAAATTCTAAAAATTCATGGTCCAACATATTAGAAAAAGAGCCGTTTTGCATTATTTTTTCACGAACTCTTGCTCTGTGCCCGGAATGTATACCCGATTTGTTTTCCAAAGTTATCACCTCACACAATTCTATTTTCCATAAGAAAAAGTTTATCAAATTCTTTGGTTATTGTCAATAGTGTGTTGAAATATGTAAAAAAGTTCAGAAAAATAAAAAAACATATGGACAAAACAAATTTTTTGTGATATACTAATTTTTGTTATGGGGGTGTAGCTCAGCTGGGAGAGCACCTGCCTTGCAAGCAGGGGGTCAGGAGTTCGATTCTCCTCATCTCCACCATAAAAAAACAGATGCCTTTTGGCATCTGTTTTTTTATTTTAAGAAGAGAATCGAACTCTGAGAGAGCAAAAAGCAATAAAAAAAGTTGCCGGTGGCAAGTTTTTTGCTTTTTGATGCGAAGTCCGGTACCGAAAGGCGTAGCCTTTGGGTGGACGAGCAACGAAAGTTTGCGAAGCAAATTTTCCATCTCCTCATCTCCACCATAAAAAAACAGATGCCTTTTGGCATCTGTTTTTTTATTTTAAGAAGAGAATCGAACTCTGAGAGAGCAAAAAGCAATAAAAAAGTTGCCAAAAGACGAAAAAACAGATATAATTGATGCATATA
>JAZRDC010000017.1:0-20990 GCA_045660065.1 Clostridia bacterium | reverse complement strand
AGAAATAGCATCATTCAGAGGGTGACACAGGCTTATGAACATCGAAGTGAGATGGGGTTTTATATGGGAGGCCGTAAACCAATTGGCTATGATTTAGAGCCAACTGTTATAAATAATATTAAAACGAAGCGACTTAAACCGGTCCCGGAGGAACTTGAACAAGTTAAGTACATATATGAAACATATGCAGTAGAACAAGTATCCTTGGGAAGACTCTTAAAAAATCTTGTGGAAAATGATATAAAACCACTTTCGGGCGGAGGATGGACCACCGCTAAGCTTTCAACAATTATAAAAAATTCAATATATGTGAGAGCAGACAACAAGGTATACGAGTATTTTCAACTGCATAATGCACAAATAATCAGTCCACCTGAGGCCTTTGACGGTGTTCATGGGATTCAGGTATATGGTAGAAGAAAACATCAGCCGGATAATGAAGACTGGTCCGATATTAAAGTGGTGGTAATGACCCATGAAGGGGCTGTAGATAGCGATACCTGGCTTAAATGTCAGCATAAGCTGCAGAAAAATAAACAGATTCGTAATGCGGTTTCTAACAAAACTTCCTGGTTAGGTGGGTTGATAAAATGTGGTTGTTGTGATAGAGGGATGACCACAATAAAAGGCAAGACAGGAAGTGGTGAGGTCAGAAGGTATTTTTCTTGTGTCGGTAAAAGCCACTTTAAGGACTGCAAAGGAACAAAGTCAACCATATATGCTGAAAGTCTTGAGGATATGGTTTACGAGGAAATCGGTAAAAAACTGGAAACTTTAAAAAATGTTAAGGCTAACGAACACAAAAGTGCCCATCCTGAACTGAATGAGTTGAGAAACAAGTTAAAAACCATTGAGTTGTCTCAAAACAAGATTGCGGATATGCTTATGAATCCGGATGCTAATGCCGACCTTGTTGAAATTATGAGTCAAAGGGCTACAAAGTTGAAAAATGAACGAATAGCCCTTCTTGAAAGAATTGAGGAGATTGAAAGCGCCAAGGTGGATGTGAAAACTGTTGTTAATCTTTCAAAGAAATGGAAGACAGCATCTTTTGAAGAAAAGCGAGGGGTAAGCAGTATTCTCATTAATCGTATCGTAATCGACCGCGATGGCAATGTAGAAATATTTTGGAATATTTAAAAATTAAAGCACCGCAACCAAGCAGGTTGCGGTGCATTGTTATATTACAAAGCTACTATGTATATAATAACAAGCAAGGCATGGGTGATGCTTGGATACATTGACAAAGAATAGGGGTTATGTTATAATTTACTTATCATTAGGAAGGAGGTGCCGACATGGATTTTTATATTATGAATAAAGATTCAGTTGCTGCAAAGTGGTTTTCGGGCAAGCTTGAAATCGTAAATGAATCGCTGTTGCCATTATATCTGAAAAAGACAGGCAATGTAGAAAGATGGCTTGAAACACGAGCTATTGACTATCACAGAGCAAACTCAAGACTGCTTAAAAAAGCACTTCGTCTTACCGAGAAGGACGACATCTCCACAGTTATTACTGTAAACGCAGTAACAATTACAGATTCCTATTGGATTAAGCCGTTGGATTCTGAACTATCTTACCAGGATGTGAGATTTGATAGCGATTATTTTTCAAATCTTGCCCTCAACGGAACATATGATAGTTTTAACAGAGTTGCGAACAGTAAAACATCAAAGACACCTGAGCTTACCAATATTGGTAGTTTTGAAAAGTGTTGGAAACTTAAAGATGGTCAGTGGTGGATGCACAAAAAAGCCAACCACGATGAAATGTTTTCAGAACTTTTTATATACAAGTTAGGAACAAACCTCGGATTTGAAATGGCTGAATATCAGCGTGGAAAAACTGCAATCAAGACCAGGGACTTTACGAACAATGCATCGATAAACTTTGAACCAGCATATTCGTTTATGGACGATAATGAAGATTATATTGAAACTCTTAATGCACTAAAATCCTTATGTCCTGATGCTATTGCAGATTATGTAAAGATGTTATTCCTTGATACAATCTGTGCAAACCCTGACAGGCATACTTTTAACTTTGGTATATTAAGAGATACCGCTACAGGCAATGTCATTGGTTTGGCTCCAAACTTTGACAACAATATGGCATTGATTTCAAGGGGATATCCAAAAATCAACAATAAAAAAGATTTGCTTATAGAACTTTTCAATGATTTGCTGAACTACGATGAATCGTTGAAAAAATATATTCCGCATATTTCAGAAGATTTGATAAAATCCACTATTAAATCGGTCGGCATGAGAGTAAAATCAAAATATATCACAGAATTTATTATGAACAGATATGCGCTTATTGACAGATAATATGAATAAAAAAGACACTGTAACCGTTACGGCTACAGTGTCTTCTGTATAGGAAGAATTTCCTTAAATTAGTATGCATTGGTTCACCGAAGCGTTGGAAGTGGACGATCTCACGCTCTCTTAAGAATTTGATTGGGTCGATGACGTCAGGGTCGTCTGCCATATCCAAAATATATTCGTAAGTTGAACGGGCTTTTTGTTCGGCGCCCATATCTTCTGCGATGTCGGTGATTGGGTCGCCTTTGACCTGCAGGGCTGCGGCGGTGAATGGTTCGCCTGTTGATGATGCAGGGTAGATGCCAAGGCCGTGGTTTACATAAATCGGGCTGTACTGGTCCGCAATTTGTTCCCTGTCGCTTCCTTTTAAGAGTTGGCGCACGATTGTGGCTACAATTTCTAAGTGTGCAAGTTCTTCGGTGCCGATGTCCGTTAAGAGGCCCTTGGCTTCTTTGGTGGGCATTGTGTAGCGCTGAGAAAGATAGCGAAGGGATGCGCCAAGTTCGCCGTCGGGGCCACCGTACTGGGATAAGATGATTTGTGCCATTCTGGGGTCGGGGCGTTTGATGTTGACCGGGTATTCAAGATTTTTTTGATAAATCCACATATTTTTTAAACCTCCTGATTAAACATTTTTTCCCAGGGCCAGGGATCGGAAATCCATGTCCACTGATTTTTTTTGATTGTACCCGGTGTGAGTGTGCCGTAAATTTCTTCAAATTCTTTTTTTAAGGCGGTGTATTCTTTTTCCAAATCTTTATAGGTTTCGATTGTGTCGCAGTCGTCGGGGTGGGTATCTAAATAAAGATTTAAATCAATTAAACTGAAGTGAAGTGCCATAAGTTGGCATAACATATCGTTTCTGTTCAATTTGTTAACTCCTTTCATAATTAAGGCTGTAAGAAACTTTTGCAGGTTGTGCCGATTTGCGATTGGCGTGTACTTTGTGTACATAAATGAGCAAAGCGGTGCAAAATGCGGGAGTTTATTCAGCCTTTAAACCTCCAGAAGGTGTATGGCATATAAAGAGCCGGATAAATTGTGCCTTTATGAAGGGCTTCCATTGGCTCAAACATATCTTCTCCCGGCTTCTGGGTATTAACAAAAGCCTGTGCTAAAGGGCGGGCAGGCTCTTTGATGTGGCAGTCGGGCATACATTTATTATTCATAAATTTATTCCTTTCATTTTTTAGTTGAAGATAATGTCTTCTTTATATTGTATGATAAAAGAAAAAAGTGGTGAAAATCAAAGTAAGTTGCTTGCAAGTGAACTTTTTTTGGTGTATACTATAAAAATAAGGATGTGATTTTATGATTTTACAAAAAGGCAGACCAAATGATGAAAGAATTGAAAAAGAAATCAAGGTCTATGATTTTTTAGATAGTATTGGAATAGAATATGAAAGAGTTGACCACAATGAGGCGGATACTATGGAACTTTGTCTTGAAATTGACAAGGCGCTTGGTACAAAAATCTGTAAAAATCTGTTTTTGTGCAACAGACAGAAAACTGATTTTTATCTTCTGATGATGCCGGGTGAAAAGCCATTTAAAACCAAAGATTTGTCGGCACAAATTCAGTCGTCAAGACTGTCTTTTGCAGATGCAGAGGCTATGGAAAAATATCTTGATATTACACCCGGGTCGGTAAGCGTAACAGGTCTTATTAATGATGTTGACTGTCAGGTTGACTTGCTGGTAGACAAGGACTTGCTTGAAAGTGATTTTATCGGACTTCACCCTAATATCAACACGTCAAGCCTGAAAATAAGTACAAAGGATATTTTTGAAAAACTTGTGCCGGCAACAAAACATAGTTATCAGGTTGTGGAATTACCAATTTATGAATAAGGGAAATAGATATGTATAATAAACTAACACAGGCAGATATTAAAAAAATGCAGGAAGAAATTGAATACCGTGAGGTTGTTCTTCGCCCTAAAATTTTAGAAGAAGTAAATGTCGCCCGCGGATACGGTGATTTAAGCGAAAATGCGGAATACAAAATTGCAAAGCAGGAAAAAAATCGCAACGAAAGCAGAATAAGACATTTGAAAAATATGATTAAAACTGCAATCATAATTGAGGATAATTCAAAAGATGACGAGGTGGGACTTTCGGACACAGTTACCCTTTACATTGAAGAAGATGATGTGGAAGAAACCTATACAATCGTAACTAATATCAGGGTTGACCTTACGGGAAATTACATAAGTTACGAATCTCCTGTGGCAAAGGCAATTTTAAAAAAGCACCAGGGGGATCGTGTGCTTGTTAAGGTGTCTGAGGATTATTCTTACTGGTGTGTGATCAGGAAGATTGAAAAAGGTGTTGAAGATGATTCGAGACCGATTAGAGGATATTGATTGATAAAAGTGAAAGGAGATGTAAAAAAAGCCCAGAACAGAAAAATGGCTTAAATCAATTTAAAAGGAAACGATAAAATTTAAAAATTATACTGAATGTAGAAAATCCTGATTTTATCAGGATTTTCTTTTTAATAAAAGCCATTTTTGTTACGAAAAAACTTCGCCTCTCGACGTATCGTCAAAACACGCTTTAGTATGCTCGCAATGCCAAATGTGTCATTGCTCACTTTTGTCGCGTTTTTTCCTCTCAAAATTGAAAAGTACTTTTCAATTTTGTAAAGGAGAAGTCGTGCGTAAAATGAGTTTCTGCGATTAGCGGAAACGAAGTAAAAGCACGAACTTCGACGTGCTTCGGGTACCCAAACACCAAAGGAAGCCTTTGGTGTTTGCTCAGTTTTTCCGTTCTGAACATTTTTTCCTATCTCCTGAAAAGAGGGGATAAATTAGTTTTTTCTTTTTATAATAAAAAAACCCGCTTGCAAGCGGGCTTTTGAAGTTTTAATTAAAGCTGATTCTTTTTAGCAGCCTTTGTTACCAATGGTGCTAAAGCAAACATTGCGATGGCGTTAGGGAGAACCATAAACTGGTTGAATGTATCCTGTGTGAGCCATACGAGTTCGTTTTCCTGAACGATTGTACCAATGAAAACGAATACTACTGAAATAATAGCATAAACGATTTTTGCTTTTGAACCAAAGAGGTATTTGAAGTTGATTTCACCAAACAAGTTCCAACTGATGATTGTTGTAAACGCAAAGAACATAAGGCAGATTGCAACATAAATGTTACCGATGTTTGAACCGAATACACTGCCGAATGCAGACTGCGCAACATTTGTTTTGTTGATGCCTGCATCTGCGATAATCTGAGCATATGATGCACCGTCAGCACCAGCGAGTGCGCCGTTACCAACATATGTGCAAGTGATTACAACCAACGCTGTCATTGTGAGAACTACGAATGTATCGAGGAATACACCGATCATTGCTACAACACCCTGATCGTGTGGTTTTTCAACGTTTGCCATTGCGTGAGCGTGTGGTGTTGAACCCATACCTGCTTCATTTGAGAAAAGACCGCGCTTAGCACCCTGGCTGATTGCAGTTTTAAGTGCCATACCGATACCACCACCGATTAAAGCCTGTGGCTGGAATGCATACTTAAAGATTGCACCGAATGCTGCAGGAACATTTACGATATTAACTGCTAAAACAACAAGTGAACCTACGATGTAAAGAATTGCCATAACAGGTACGATTTTTTCTGCTGTTGCTGCGATTCTCTGTGCACCGCCGATTACGATAAATCCAACGATAACTGCTAAAACAAGACCTGTAATCCAAGTAGGAATACCAAATGCTGTGTTGATTGTAGCACCGATTGAGTTTGACTGAACCATACCACCGATAAAACCAAGTGAAATTACAGTTGCGATTGCAAAGAACACTGCAAGGAATTTACCGAAGCCGCCTTTGAATGCTGCTTTGATGTAGTAGATAGGACCGCCGGCAACGCTGCCGTCTTTGTCTATAATTCTTGTTTCCTGAGCTAAAACTGCTTCAGCATAGATTGTAGCCATACCTAAGAATGCGATAATCCACATCCAGAAGATAGCACCAGGACCACCTGTTAAGATAGCACCTGAAGCACCAACGATGTTACCTGTACCTACCTGACCTGCAATAGCTGTAGCCAATGCCTGGAATGAACTCATACCGCTCTTCTGTTTTCCACCTTTAAGTGAAAAGTTACCAAAAACTTTTTTCATACCTTCTCCAAAGCAACGAACCTGAACGAAACGTGTTTTGAATGAGAAGAAAAGACCTACTGCCACAAGCAACACGATTAATACATAGTCAGCCATGTATGTGTTGATTGCGTTCATAACTTTGAGTAATGCTTGTTCCATAATGAAACCTCCTGAAAATAATAAAATAAAAAAATTGCCGACTAAAAAATCAGCAACTCCGGAAAACATGGGATTAAAATCCACCTCTGTCCTTTTGCCTGAGAGATTCGGTTTTTTTAACCTTGCACCTTCGGCACTCATTTAAGAGATTCTCCAGAGTTCCCTCAGAATTCGGTTTTAAAAATTCCGAAAACTTCAAAGGGAATATTCAATTGTTAGGTAGTATACCACTAAATTTTGCATATGTCAACATAAAAATGCAAAAAAATATAAAAATTTTATTTTTTATTTTAAAGGGGATGTAAAAAAAGCCCAGATCACAAAAATGGCTTAAAATCAATTTGAAAAAGATATAGCAAAACCTTAGAATAAGCATACCGAATGAAAAAAATCCTGATAAATCAGGATTTTTTCTTTATTTAAAGCCATTTTTGTTACGAAAAAACTTCGCCTCTCAGCGTATAACCATACGCTTTCGGGTATCCAAACACCAAAGGAAGCCTTTGGCGTTTGCTCAGTTTTTTCGTTCTGAACATTTTTTCCTATCCCCCGAAAAAGGGGATGTAAACTAATTTACATCCCCTTTTGTGCATAATTATTATATCTGAACGATGTTCTTTCTGTCGCGGGAGTTGTAGAGATTGTCGTAAAAGTCAATGTCATTTAATGACACCCCTGTACCTGCCGCAACACAGGAAATTGCATCTGCTGCAACTTCAGTTTTAATTCCTGTTTCGTGCTGTAAAAGTTGGTCAAGTCCGTAAATTAAACTTCCGCCGCCTGTTAAAATAATACCTCTTGTGCTTATATCCCCAACAAGTTCGGGCGGTGTGTCTTCCAAAACTGTGTGGATTGCATCGCAAATCTGAAGTACCGGTTCTTCTAATGCCTCAAAAGTTTCTTCAGATGTGATGGTGAGTGTTTCCGGAAGTCCTGTAACTAAACTTCTTCCTTTAAATGTGCAACTTACAGGTTCTTCTCTGAAATACACGCTTCCGATTTGCATTTTTATATCTTCTGCGGTTCTCTCGCCGATTGCAAGAGAATATTTTTTTCTTACATATTTGATAATCGCTTCGTCAAACTTGTCCCCTGCGCACTTAATAGATGTGCTTGTTACAATACCGCCAAGTGAAATTACTGCAATATCTGTTGTTCCGCCGCCAATGTCAACAACCATTGTGCCGTATGGCTTTGTGATGTCAACTCCTGCGCCGATTGCTGCTGCGATTGGTTCTTCTATTAAATGAACGCTTCTTGCTCCTGCGTGGGTGCAGGCATCAATAACTGCGCGCTGTTCTACTTCTGTAACTCCGCTTGGTACGCAAACTACCACACGGGGTTTGAAAAGTTTTGACGCGTTGGCTTTGTCAAGAAAATATTTAAGCATTTTTGCAGTTGTTTCGTAGTCTGAAATAACTCCGTCACGAAGGGGGCGGATTGCTACAATGTTCCCCGGAGTTCTTCCAATCATTTCCTGGGCTTCAATGCCTACTTTTATAACCTTTTTTGTAACGCAGTCAAGTGCTACAACAGAAGGCTCTCTTAAAACGATGCCCTTATCTTTTATATATACCAAAACTGAGGCAGTTCCAAGGTCAATTCCTATGTCTGTGCCTACTCCGAATATGTTTTTAAAAAAATCAAACACAATATCGCTCCTAACGTCGCTCTCAAAGTGCAATTACCATTGCACTTTGGCTTTGCAAATTTGTTCGCTCGCGCCTGTTTTTGATGTATTCATCAAAAACACCAAATTTATCGGTATATCGTCAAAACACGCTTTAGCGCGTTCGCAATGACAGGTTTGTCATTGCTCACTTTTGCCGCGGTTTTTCCTCTCAAAATTGAAAAATACTTTTCAATTTTGTAAAGGAAGAGTCGTGCGAAAAATGAGTTTCTGCGAGTAGCAGAAACGAAATAAAAGCACGAACTCTGACGCGGCGCATGTCCTGACTTTTTATGATTTAATTCTTAAACGCCCAACCATACATTTATATTATACATTCAAATCAGTTAAAAATCAATAAGTTTGTGTAAATTTAATACATTATTTATATATCCGGATTTATATATTCGGATACAAAATTTACAAAAATAGATACTTTTTTTGAAAGTTGTTGCATTTTAAAATAAAACGATGTATAATTAGTGTGTATATTTATACAAAAAGAAAGGGTGTTTGAATATGAAAAAAGCATTATGCTTATTACTTGGACTTTTAATGGTCTTGTCATCAGTTACCTGCTTTGCAGCAGTTGACGCGGAAGTTCACGAAACTATGAACAATGTGTATGTTGAGGGCGAGGTTGGTCAGTTTAACCCTGAAAACAATATGCTTACTCTTACCATCGCAAAAGACAATGAAATTTTGTATATTGAAGAATATGAAATCGGCGAAGATGGCAAATATGCCATTAAATTCAAATGCGGAGGTAACTTTGACGGTGCAACTCTTAAAGTGAGATACGCAGACGAAGATGTTACAAGTTCAGTTGTTAAAGCAACTGTTACACCGCAGATTATGGAAGCAGATGTTTTTGTTACAGATACAAACGACAAAAGTTTTGATCTTGTAATTGACAAAACACCTGCAAAAGTATCTTATCCTGAAAAAACTGTTAACGGAGAAACTTTGAAGGCTCGTGAATATGTGAGCGTGTATGCGCCTGAAAATCGTGAGGGCTTAAAAGCAGTTGTTAACCTTAAAAACAAATTTGCCAACGAAGACAAAGTGGCGGTTATGGTTGCGGCTTATGACGAAAACAACAAACTTTTAGATTGCAAAATCGAAAATATTGATGTTGAATATGGCTTAAATGGTGAAACTCAGGTTTTTGAAACTGCTGTTATCGACGTTCCTGAAAAAACTGTAAAAGCAAAGGCTTTTTGCTGGAACAATACAACAAATCTTATTCCTTACGGCAACGAAAATGATGGCAACTTGCCAAAGGTTGACATTTTCTGCATCGGCGACTCATTCTGCCAGGATTACAAAGACAGAACATGGTATCCTGAATCAGGCTGGGGAACTCACTTAAAAGACTACTTTAACGAAGATTATATTACAGTTACAAACTATGGTACATCAGGCGGTTGGGCACAGGCTATTATGAGCAACACAAACGACCCTGTTTATCAGGCAAATATTGCAGCAGGTAAAAACCCAACATCAGGAATGTACGGCTGGAATGACTGGGCTGATATGTTAAAAGACTCTAAATTCTCTGAAGGGGACTACATTATTGTATCACTCGGTCTTAACGACTCAGGAAAACCGGGACCTGACGGAATGTCTGCTGCTGAATGGTACGCTATGGGTATTGAAGATATGGTAAAGAGTGCAAAAGAAAATGGTGCAAATCTTATTCTTTGCTCGGCTATGCTTCGTGCAGATATGAAACAGCCGTCTGCTACTCAGGCTCTTGTTGACAGAACTGAAGAAATTGCGAAAAAATATAATTTGCCATACTTGGCAGTAAGCGATGCTCAGGCAAAGCAGTATTCTGAAGAGTTTGGTTATGACTTAACTAAATCATACACAGCGGCAGAACAGGAAACATATTTAGCACAGATTTATTCAAAATATTATCTTGACAGAGATGCTTTGAAAGACCCAAATCACGAATTCCATCTTTCAGACGCAGAACGTGCTAACCATCAGCAAAGCACAATGTATGACAGCCATGCAACAGGCAGAAACTCTCACCCGAACCTCCGAGGTGCGGACAATATGGCAAGACTTATTGCTAAACTTTTGAAAGATACCAATTCAGATTTAAGATTTTATGTAAAATAATGAATAATTATTGAAGAAAATCGCCATAGGCGATTTTCTTTTTTTGTAGGAAAACCATAGAAACTCCCTTATACAACTTATAGTTGGTATTGATTTTTTACGGTTTTTGTGGTATCATTAAAGAAATATAACAAATAAAGGAGAATTTAAAATGAAAAAGATAATTTCTTTAATTTTGGCGCTTGTTATGGTTTTGTCTTTATCAACAGGTGTTTTAGCGGAAAGAAGTCCTGATGAAGCGAAAAACAATATCTGCATAACAGGAAGCGTTGCTTATGCAAATGATGAAATAATTTCGGTGGCAATAGAAAATGAAGACGGAATAACTGTTTTTTATTCAAAGTTTGCTTGCGTTAACCCCAACGGCAGTTACACAATTCATTTGAAATGCTCAGGTGATGTTACAAAAAGAGCAATTAAACTTACATATGCAGGTGCGGATGTTACCGATACAATTAAAACTTTAACATCTGTTACCGATCTGGTAAAGGCAGATGTGGAAGTTGACGGCAAAAATGCAAATATTGATATTAAAGATAAGTTTTGCTTTGAAGAAGGTGCAACAGTTTTAGCAGTTTCATATGATGAAAGCGGAAAACTTGTTGGTGCAAAAACTGTTACAGACAAAACAAAAGCAGATGAAATCGCAACAACTGAAATTGCTGCAAATGCTACAAATACAAAGGCTTTTTGCTGGAATAAAATTGCAGATTTAAGAGAGTACAACAAACAGTTTGAAAATCTTTTGCCGAAAGTTAATGTTTTCTGCATCGGCGACTCTTTTGGTCAGACTTGGGCTGAAAAATGGTATCCTGAATCAGGCTGGGGCACACATATCGGCGATTACTTTACCGACAGAGCAGTAGTTTCAAACTTCTGCACATCAGGCGGTTGGGCT
Organism: Clostridia bacterium; assembly: GCA_045660065.1. Classification (GTDB taxonomy): domain Bacteria; phylum Bacillota; class Clostridia; order RGIG6154; family RGIG6154; genus RGIG2094. Next base: position 9,685 of record JAZRDC010000017.1, on the reverse strand, counting down.
CAGGCTATTATGAGTAATGAAAGCGACCCTAAATATCAGCAGAACATTGCGGACGGTAAAAATCCAACATCAGGTATGTACGGCTGGAACGACTGGAAAGATATGGAAAAATCTTCTTCTTATTCAAAAGGTGATTATGTAATTGTATCTCTTGGTCTTAACGATGCTAAAAGAGAAGGCCCTGATGGTATGGACCCTGTTCAGTGGTATGGAATGGCGCTTGAAGAAATGGCAAAAAGAGCAGAAAAAAGGGGAGTAAATCTTATTCTTTGCTCACCGCTTCAGAGAGCAACAACCAAAATGGATCCAACATCAAAAATGTTTGCCACAAAAACCGAAGAAATTGCAAAAAAATACGGTCTTGTTTATATAAACGCTTTGGAAGCATTGCAGAAGCAGTACAGCAAAGAGTTTAAAACAGACGATGAAGTATTAAGAAAGTATTATCTCCACAGAGAAGAACTTTTAAAACCTGTTGAACAAGGCGGTTGGGGGCTTACTATGGAGCAAATTGAAAATCACGGTCAGGAGGCAATGCGTCCGGGTGCAAGCGGTAAAAATGAACATCCAAATATAAATGGTGCAAATAATTTTGCCCGCACAATGGTTGAACTTTTGAAAAATACAGACAGCGGTTTGAAGGCCTACATTAAAGAATAATTTTTCAGGGGAGGGTTTTTGAAACTCTCCTCTTATGTTTTTTTGAAATCTATTGATTTTTAAATAAAACTTTGTTATAATTTATGTATAATTACCAAATTAGGGGGATAAAAATATGAAAAGATTAATTTCTTTTGTGCTGACATTGGCAATGGTTTTAACATCTGTTGCAGCATTTGCAGCACCAAGTGCAACACAGCACGAAGTACAGAACAACATTTACATTGAAGGCTCAGTTGAAAACTATGCCGAAGGCGCAAAACTTCTTCTTACAATCACAAAAGGCGAAGAAGTTGTTTATGTTGCTGATTATGATACTGTTAAACCAGACGGTTCATACACTATCAAATTCAAGCACGCAGGCGATTTGTCAGGTGCTTTCGTTAACGTTAAATACGCAGGCGAAAATGTAACAAGCGGCGCAGTTGAGGCTACATCTACAACTCAGATTATGGAAGCAGATGTTTTTGTTACTGACGATAATGACAGAACTTTTGACATGGAAGTTGACACAACTATGCCAACATATACATTTGACAAAGAATATACATTTGGTAGCGAAAAATACAATACTAAAGAACATTCATATACACAAGAACATGAATTTGCTGAAAGAAAAGGCTTGAAAGCAGTTGTTAACCTTAAAAACAAATTTGCTTATGAAGGCAAAATGGAAGTTTTAGTTGCAGCATATGGCGAAAACAATAAACTTTTGGATTGCAAAAAAGCAGATTTTAAAGCAGAATATGCAGAAGATGGTGCATTGCAGGTATTTGAAACTGTTGCATTTGATGTTCCTGAAGGAACTGTTGCTGCAAAGGCATTTTGCTGGAGTTCAACATCAAATCTTATTCCTTATGGAAAAGAAGCAGACGGAAACCTTGAAAAAATCACAGTTTTCTGCGTCGGCGACTCAACAGGTGATACATGGGCAAGAAAATGGTATCCTCAGGCAGGTTGGGGTACATACCTTAAGGATTACTTCAATGAAGAATATGCAACTGTATATTACGATGCAAATGGTGAAACATTCTGCACATCAGGGGCATGGGCACAGTCAATTTTGAACAATCCTGATGATGCAAGACATCCTGACATCGCACCAGGCAAGGGCTTCTACGGTCAGGGCAACTGGCAGAAGATGGAAAAAATCTGGAAACCGGGCGACTATGTTTTAGTTTGCCTTGGTATCAATGATGCAGGCGAAGGCGATAAAAACGGTAAGTACACAGACCTTGAATGGTTTGCTCTTGGTTATAAAGAAATGATTAAGAGTGCAAAAGATGCAGGTGTAAATCTTATTTTTATATCAGCTACACCAGGTGCTGAAGGTCAGGGTACAAGATCAGACTTTGATGCAGTTGCCAAGAGCCTGGCTGAAGAAAACGGACTTGTTTTCCTTGATCATGCATCAAAAATGCTTGAAGTGTATAAACAGTCACCGGAAACAGTTGCTCAGGATTACTACTTACACAGAGAAACATTCTTAAAATCTGTTGAAGAAGGCGGTTTTGGCTTGACTCAGGAAGAAGTTGACAGCCACGGTAACGATTATATTAAACCAACAGGAAAAGGCGTAGACACAACTCACATCAGCATCAAAGGTGCAAACCTTGCTTGTCAGAAGATTGTAGAATGCTTGAAAGAAAGTAACTCACCACTTCGTTTCTACGTAAAATAAGGAATTTTTTAAGAACGCAGGTATACCCTGCGTTCTTTTTTCATACTCTTAAATGGGTGAATGTATGAAGTTTCTGATTTTAAGGAAAAGGCGGATTTTTAAAAAGCAGAAAAATGAGAAAATTTTGTGGGAAGATGTGGAAATTGAGATTGTTTATGTTTTTAAGGTAGACAAAAAAATAAGGAGGCAAATAGAAAAGTTTGATGGCGTATTTTCTCTTGATTTTAAAGAGTTTTTTAAAGAAATAGATTTGCTGAAACAGTTTGCAACAGAAGGGCTTGAAAAAATCGCACTTCGGCACGGCGGGGTAAACAGAGAGGTTTTAGAGGTTCAGGTTGATGTCTTAAACGAAGAAAATGCGAAAATTTTAACTTCTCTTGCACTTAATGCAAGATATGTAATTTTGCACAGCGAATTAAATCCCGTAAATTTTGATTTTTTGTGCGAAACTGCGGGTGTTTGCCCTGAGTTTGTATCGGGTGATTTCAAAGAAAATCTTGTGGTTTATTTAGGGGAAGACTTTTTTATAAAACATCTGCCCACGGGGCGGGTTTATTATGACGTTCTGCCTCTGCTTCCTGAAAAACTTAATGAATATTTTCTGCCTGAGGGGAATATGATATTTTCGGAATATATAAAGGCAGAGCCGAAGATACGGTCAAATGTCAAAATAAGAGAATTAATGTCAAAATAATGATATTGACAAAAGGATTAATTATGAATATAATAGATAAATAGTGTATTACACGAAATGGAGATATATTATAATGAGTAACAAAGAAATTACAATGACCCAGGAAGGGTACGACAGATTGGCTACAGAGCTTGAACATTTAAAAACTGTAACAAGAGGAGAAGTTGCAGAACGCCTGAAACTTGCTCGTTCATACGGCGACCTTTCAGAAAATTCAGAATATGACGAAGCAAAAGAAGAACAGGCAAGAGTTGAAACCAAAATTGCCGAACTTGAAAATACAATCAAAAACGCAAAAATTGTTGAAGTAGCAACAGATAAATCACAGGTGTCTTTTGGTTCAACAGTTAAAATTTTTGATATGGAATTTGAAGAAGAAGAAACATACACAATTGTTGGTTCAAAAGAAGTTGACCCGGGGAACAACAAAATTTCTTCTGAATGTCCTTTAGGTATGGCTTTAATCGGCGCAAAAGTTGATGAAGTTGTAACTGTAAAGACACAGGAAAGCGAATATCAGGTTAAGATTGTAGAAATCTTATAAAATCAAAATTATTTGCAGGGGCGGACCAAAGGTCCGCCTGTTTTTGCAATTTAACGGAGAAAAATATGAAATTTCAGAGAACCGAAAAGTTAATAGGAAAGAGCGGAATTGATAAACTTCAAAATGCGAAAGTTTTGATTTTCGGTGTTGGCGGTGTTGGCGGTTTTACTGTGGAAGCACTTGCTCGTGCAGGTGTGGGCAGGATTGATGTGGTAGACGGAGATATAGTTTCCGAAAGCAATATCAATCGCCAGATTATTGCACTAAAAAGCACCGTCGGTGAGCCTAAAGTTGATGTAATTAAAAAACGCATAAATGATATTAATTCTGATATTTTGGTAAATGCCTTTAACATGTTTTATCTGCCCGAAAATGCAGAGGATATAGATTTTGGTGAGTACGATTATATTATCGATGCGGTGGACACCGTGTCTGCCAAGATTTCTATTGCGGAGCAGTCTGAAAAGGTAGGAGTTAATGTTATCAGCGCAATGGGGGCAGGTAACAAGTTAGATGCAACCAAGTTTGAAATAACAGATATTTATAAAACTGAAGGGTGCCCTTTGGCAAGGGTAATGCGAAAAGAACTCCGTGCAAGGGGAATAGAAAAATTAACTGTTGTTTATTCAAAAGAGCCGCCAATCAAACAGACAGGCGAGGACAAAACTCCGGGAAGTATTTCTTATGTGCCGTCGGTGGCGGGGCTTTTGATAGCGCAGAAAGTAATTGAAGATTTAATTAAATAAAAGGGAGTGTAAATTTATTTACATCCCTTTTTTGTTGCAAAAAAAATGGTTATATGCTATAATTGACACATACGGAATTTTATTCTATAAAATTCCTAAAAGCCTTTCGGCTTTTTGCGGTCTTTTGACCGCTGTGTCAATTGACGGCGTCGCAAAAATGCCCTTGCAAGCAAGCATTTTTACTCCTGGTAAAATGATTTTGCGGCATCTAAATCGTTCACTGATTCTATAAACAAAATGTTTAATATGCGAACAAATATTTGAGATAAGAAGGTTGAGAAAAATGAGAAAAATTATCAGCATGATATTGGTGATAACACTGCTGTCAACGGTGCTTGGTACAGCATTGCCGTCAAATGTATATGCCGAAACTCCGCTTGAGGATTTTGAATATAATGTAATCAAAGAGCAGTATGCTGAAATTACAGGTTACACGGGGGAGAGTTCTAAAGTTGTAATTCCTGCCCAGATCGGCGGATACCCTGTTGAGGTTATCGGTATCAATGCTTTTTATGATGATTACAATATCCAGGAGGTTGTACTTCCTGATACAATCAAGGTGATAGATGAGCAGGCTTTCTTTTGGTGTATGAATTTAACAAAGGTAGAGTTTAATGAGGGGCTTGAAGAAATAGGAACGTTGGCATTTAGCAGAACATCTTTAAATGAAATTCAGCTTCCTGAAGGCATCAGGGTAATAGGAAGATCTGCTTTTGAGGGAACAAAAATCAAAGAGGCACTATTGCCTGACAGCGTAAGCGAGATTGGCGGATGGGCTTTTAGTGATTGTGAAAATTTAGAATCTTTTAAGTATCCTGAAAGTTTGACATATGCAGGCACAGGTGTTTTCAGAAACTGTCCAAAACTTGAACATGTAGATATACCTGAAGGGATAACTTATCTTGCCGATTATATATTCTATGACGCAAACAATCTGAAAAGTGTTACACTTCCCGAAAGTCTGACAGATATAGGCGATTGTGCATTTTACGGGGCGGGAATTGCAGAAATTGAAATCCCTTCAGAGGTGAAAACTATCGGGGATTCTGCTTTTTCAAGTTGTGATGTATTAGAAGAAATTTCATTTAATAACAAACTTGAAGAAATTGGGGCAAATGCCTTTGGCTACTGCCTTGCACTTACAAAGGTAACACTTCCCGATTCAGTAAGACATATAGGCGACGGTGCCTTTGTATATTGCGAAAATTTAAGCGAAATAAACTATCCTTCAGGGTTGGAAAGTGTAGAATACAGGGTGTTTGAGGGATGCGATAAACTTACAGATATGACTGTTCCCGAAGGGGTAACGGTTCTTGCCGACAATATTTTTTCAGAAGCATCAGGATTAAAACGAGTGCTTTTGCCTGAATCACTTATTGAAATACCGTATTTTTCTTTCAGCGGTTGTGAAGGTCTTGAAAAGGTGTGGATTGACAAAAACACAACCATAATCGCCCAAGATGCTTTTCGTGATTGCAACGGCCTTACTATCCACGGATATGAGGGTACATATGCTCAGGAGTATGCAATAAGCAATTCTATTCCTTTTTCAACAGAGTCAATTACTGCAGAATTTAATCTTCTTGGCGGAACTGTAAAGGATACAGCAGGAAATGCCATTGGGGAATTTTCTGTATCGGTTTTCAATAAATCAAAAATGCAGAATATGGGAACTGTTTATACAGATGAAGATGGAAACTGGTCATTAAAGGACACAAAAATCGGCGATACATATATTGTAAGATATTATCATCCTTTGTATAGCACAGAAGCGGACACGGTTGAAACTACGATTGAGGACACAAATGCGGTGGCTCTTGAGGCGGTTGCAACTAAAATTTATGATGAATTTACCCCGTCAGATGAGGACGATTTTAAATATTCAGTAGTAATTGGCAATAACATTGAAATTACAGAATATACAGGAAATGATACAAAAGTTGTTATTCCTGAAACTATTGACGGATATAATGTATATCGAATCGGAAGATATGCTTTTTACGGTAATCAGACTATTGAAGAGGTTGTATTCCCTGATAATCTTAAGGAGATAGATTCTTCTGCATTTGACTCCTGTTCAAACTTAAAAAATGTTGTGTTTAATGAAGAGCTTAAGATTATCGGAAATTGTGCCTTTACAAATACAGGGTTAAAAGAGGTTCGTTTCCCTAACGGACTTGAGGAAATTGTATCAAGTGCATTTTCAGGTACAAAATTAAAGGAAGTTATTCTTCCTGATACATTAAGTATACTCGGGGACAGTGCTTTTGGATATTGCGATGAACTTGAATATGTAAAATATCCTCTTGGCGTTGAAAATGCAGGAACAGATATATTTGCGTCCTGCAAAAAACTTACCCGTGTGGACATCCCCGAAGGTGTAACTTTTATTCCTTACGGTATGTTTTACAGGGCAACAAGTCTGGAAAGCATAAAACTGCCGGACAGCACAGAATACATTAGAGACAATGCTTTTTATAACTGCACTTCATTAAAAAATATTTCTCTGCCTGAGGGGTTAATTGAAATCGGGTATTCTGCATTTGAAAGATGCAGTGGGTTGAAAAAAATAAAGCTTCCTGAGTCTTTGACAATAATGGGTAGCAACGTATTCAAAAAATGCATAAATCTTGAAGAAATCAATTACCCCATAAATCTTACCGATTCGGGAACCAATATATATGAGGGCTGTGAAAAACTTACTCAGATTGTTATTCCTGATGGCGTAACAACAATTCCCAATTACGCTTTTTACGGGGCAGATTGCTTAGAAAGCATATTATTGTCTGATTCAATTACCTCAATCGGAGAGTGTGCCTTTAATGATTGTGATGCCCTGGAAAGCATTACAATTTCTGACCAGGTTGAAGAAATCGGCTGGAACGTATTTTATGGTTGCGATAACCTTACAGTGTATTGCAGTGAAAGTTCAATGATTATTCCTCAGTTAGTTGAAAATGATGTTTCATTTGTGCTTAACAAAACTATTACTTCTTATGACCATTTTGATTACGACAAAACACATTATTACAACACCACAAACTCTTCTGTGGGATATATGGCATTTGAACTTAACTATAAAATGACTGGATCTGAAGAGAAAATTTCTAACAGAGAAATTCTTATAAGCATACCAAAAAGTGCAGAACTGATGGAAAACACTGTAAGGCTTAACGGTGAACTGATTGACTATTATTATGACGAATCACTGCTTACAATTTACACAGATGCCCACGAAGGAACGGTATCTTATTGCGTAAGACCAAATGAGTATGACGACTTGATTTCTTATGCGAAAATTGACTTTTACGAGTATGACGAAAGTTGGTACATTGACAAAAGGTCCGAGATTATCGGCGTTTTAAACTGTTCTGTGCCATCGCTTATGTTAAAAGCGGACGAAAGAACAGGAAGCGGTGAGGTAAAAGCAGAGGGTATGACATTGCCGTCTGCACAGGTGGATTTGTATGTTGACGGTGTTTACGCAAAAAGCGTTACCGCTCTTAAAACAGGTAAGTTTTTTGCAACTGTTGAAATTCCGTCACCAAAGGATTACAAAAAGTACACTGTTACTGCAAAAATCCAAAAGGACGGAGTAGAAATTGAAGAAAGCGCGGAAGTGTTGTACGAGTCCTCAACCCCTGCTCTTAAAAGTTTTGTTATGGAACATGGAAATGACAAGATAGAACTGGTATCCGAAAGGGGAACAAAGCCTTTTGCTACATTTGTGCCGGGAAGTGATTTTGAATTTGAAGTGAAATTTGAAAATCCCGAAGCCGTAGACAAGGTGTATATCACAAGCACAAGAAACAATCAGAAGGTGTTTATGGATGCGGTCTGGAACGAAAAAACCCAAAGTTATGTTGCAGAGGGGTATTTTGAAAATACAGGGACTAACTATGTTCCCGGCGAAATTAATGTGGAATATGTTCCAAAACTCAAAACAGTGCCTATAACTGACAAAATTAATGCAGAAGAACTTGCTGAATATATGCATCCGTCGGTGAAAGATTGCACCACAAATGTTAAAACACATACAAATGAATATTATGAGGCTGAAATTAATGTTGCACCTGAGATTTCAGACCTGATTGGCGACGAAATTGATTTTGTTGTTGAAACCATCGATAAAGAATACAACGATATTCCGCTCAGCGATTTAATGGCGGTTAAGGATAACTATTTCTCATATTTTGTGGAAGAAGACGGAGAAAAATATATCTTTAATCTTGATTTTACAGATCCTGAAACACTTAATATGGTTGTGCATGATATTTCAAACGACAAGCAACTCAATTACATACTTGATTTTATGGATAATTCCAGTTACGGAAATCCTTCAAAGGCTCTTGCAATATCAGAGGTTTTGGGTAAAGCAAGTTTTGTAACAGGAACTTTGGCTGATGTGTACGATATCCAGAACTCAGACGAACAACTTCGTGATAATATTATGAGAAGCGGGATGACTTCTGCAGAAAGAGAAGTTGCTCTTAAAAAAGCAAAGGATTTAAAAAGAGACAGAGAAACATTCCTTTTAGCATCAACTGTCATCACAGTTGCAACTATGGGACTTGCAGGACCATCGGCTATTTTGTTTGGTGTAATGTTCGGTGCACTTGGCGCAAGTTCAAACTTTTTCTGGGAAGCGAGAATGGCAGGTATTTTAGGTGGTACAGGATTTGGATGTAACTGGGCAATTGACCCAAGCGGATATGTTTACGAAGGTATAACAGGCAACAGACTTGAAGGCGTTACCGCAACTGCATACTGGATTGCTCCTGAATACATTGACGAATTCGGTAACGGTGATGAAAGTATGGCGGTAGAGTGGGATGCTTATGAGTACGAGCAGATGAATCCGCTTATTACAAACTCAAATGGTCAGTATGCCTGGGATGTTCCTGAAGGCTTGTGGCAGGTTAAGTTTGAAAAAGAGGGCTACGAAACTGCGTACAGCCAGTGGTTACCTGTTCCGCCACCGCAGACCGAGGTTCATATGGGTATGACATCTTACGAAGAACCCAAAATAAACTCTGCGTCATGGGACGGAGACCTGTTGAAGGTTACATTCAGCAAACCTCTTATTCCTGAAACTATCGGAAATATTGAGATATTTGACGAAAATGGAAACAAAATGGAACTTACAGCCACCTTTGATGAAACACAAACTGACCTTTCGGGTGTAAATTACTGCAATGTGATTGAATATGCAACTGATGTGAAACCCTCATCCATTAAGGTAAACTCCCAGGTTTTAAGTTATGCAGGAGTCGGTATGGCTGATGCTGCTATGAGAATTGCAGACTGCAGAGTATCTCTTGAATTTGAAACAGACAGTAAATTGGCAGTTGTAACAAGCA
>JAZRDC010000016.1:0-3778 GCA_045660065.1 Clostridia bacterium | reverse complement strand
GCAACAAAGAGCCACAATAATTCGAGAGAAAAAACCATAATCAAATGCCTTTCTTTTTCTGAATTTTTCAATATTGAAATTGTACTATATTCAGATATAAAAAGCAAGGGAATGGGGGAAAAGAAACAGAGTTCACATAGTTGCGTGAACTCTGTTTTGGTGTGAGAGTACATAAGGGATTTACTCAAAGTATAAGTAAAACCGGCTTCAAACATAGTATTCTACACATTCTCCCTTGCTTGTTGTTTTTCTTTAAGAATTTTATTGAGCTGCTTTGTATTTCTTCTGATTATGGAATAAATAATTGCCCAAATCACCAAGTAAGCAACAATAAAAATGCCGGTAAAAACTAAAATCGGTGTCAGGCCCCATTCAAGCCAATCATTGAGAATATAAGTGACTAAATAGCTGACATATAAGACAACGCCATGAATAAGAATTGCAATCATCAAGGGCAATCGTTCAATTTGATAAACAGCATTCATACCGCCTGCAATAAAGCTGAGTAAGGTTATCGAGAAGATGCCAATACAAACTTGACTTACAGTCAGAGTTTGAACATTTGCTGTCTGATGCAATATCATATATACAATTGCTAAAACTATTGGTCCAAAGCCACAGGCCACTAAACCTCGTCGGAAGAATTCTGAAACAAACTTTTTCATATTCCTTCATACCTCCTTCTTATCTGTGAAAAACAACGTCTTGAAACATAATCACGATAGCCACATTGAAATACAGCATCAACACCGCCACTGAATACCGCATCAAATTGCAGAATGCGGTGTTCGTTTGCGAGGGTGGATTTGTTAATACGTATAAAATAAGAGGGCAAAATATTTTCCAACTCATAGAGCCTTTCCTTGAGTGTATAGTTGTTGCAGTTAGTATCAATAGCAATTACTTTCTTTTCAATAACAGTAATGCATTCTATTTCTGAAAATGTCAATTTTCTCATCTTATCATCTCTGTATCCCATAATGCTGTCTGTACCCGAATAACTGCATACAAGATTTTCTATCTGCTCGGTAAGAAAAGATGGTGTATGAACTATTGCGATTATTTCTTCGTCTGAATTTTTATCGATAATCAGTTTGTATTTCATCACTTCAAATCCTTATTGTTTTTTCATTTGTTTGAGGAAGCAGAACACGCTTGTCGCAGTAATAAATACACTGTAAAGAAAAATGGTAAGAATATGACTAAAAGTAAGTTCATAGCTTCCGCTGAACAAAGCTTTTTCCATTTCTACTGCGTGAAAAAATGGCAAAGCTCCTGCTAATTTTTCAAAAAAGCCTCCCACAAGCTTCAAATCAAACCACAATCCTGAAAGCCAAGCGGAGAGGTTGGTAAGCAATGCACCGCAAATACCGCCAACTTGCTTAACACCTAATATACTACCGCATAAAAGACCCAAAGCAATGTTGAATATTGCCATAGGTATTATCCCGATTATGGCACAGATAATATTTATGCTCACAGACAATCCCAAAGGTATTGCAAAAAGATAGCATATAACTGTCTGTCCGACAGCAATAGGCAAAAGCGGCAGCATATAGCCAAGTATAAAGTCAAAGCCTGTAAGCGGAGTTGTGTATAATCTCTGCAGCAAAGCGCTTTCACGGTCTTTTGCCACAAGCGTTGCGGAAAAAAGTGTCATAAAGGACAAACCGAACACGGTAATTCCCGGAGTAAGTGTGTCAATTTCAAAAAGATTCACCGGTACATTTGCCTGTATGGCACTTAAAAGAAGCAGTAAAATCAAGGGAAACCCTAAACCAAAACCAAGATTGATAGGGTCACGTAAAATCTCCTTTATGTTTCTTTTGGCAAAAGTCAACATTCTCATACCACGCCCTCCTTCACAACAGAAAGGAAGGCTGATTCAAAATCAGTTGTTCCTGCTTTTTCTTTTAATTCTTCTATGGTTCCCACCACAAGAATATTACCGTCTTTCATAATACCTATTCGGTCAGAAAGAGCCTCAGCTTCTTCCATATAATGTGTAGTCAGGATAATGGTCGATTTACCTTTCAAAGAACGAATCTTATCCCAAAGCTCGTGTCTTGCAATAACATCCAAGCCAAGGGTAGGTTCATCTAAAAACAGAATTTCAGGTTCACTGATAAGAGCCATAGCAATGCTGACACGACGCTTATAACCACCGGATAACTTGCCGGCCTTTCTGTTTAAAACAGAGCCTAAAGAGAATTGTTCAGAAAGTTCTTTGATTCTTGTTTTCGTTTTTTCTTTAGAAAAGCTATGAATACCGCATATCAGTTCAAAATTTTCTTTAACGGAAAGATTTGGTGCTACTGCGGTTTCTTGCGGAGATACCCCAATTAACTGCTTTACCTTTTCAGGTTCCTTAATTACGCTGTATCCACCTACTAAAGCATCGCCATCCGTAGGTTTTGTTATGCAGGTCAACATCTTTATTGTTGTAGTTTTTCCTGCACCGTTAACACCTAACAAAGAAAACAATTCGCCCTGATAAATTTCTAAATTGAGTTTATCAACAGCAGTAAGATTTTTATACCGCTTGACAAGTTCTATTGTCTTTATTTTTGGCATTTGTGTTGTCCTCCTTTTAGCTTACAGTACAATAATAACAAATTAAAAGGAAGAATTGTTAATTTCTATCTGTTCGGTCGTTTTTTGCATCTCATCGGTCACGAAGATTCTTTTTCTACCGATTTGCAACTTGTGATAATGTTTTTGTTAGAATCATTATATCATACTAACACTATGTATTTCAAACTACATACACTTGTTGTTTTAGCTGTATCAGGTGCTTTTTTATGAAAAAATTAAAGCAAAGGAAGTGAAAAAATGCTTTAGCAAACCAACCGAAAAAGCAATAAAAAAGCATGGGATTAAGTCTTAGCAAGCATTGAATTTGTGCATACAAATTCCACTTGTTAGGGACAAACCTAAAACTCACAAAAAAAGTCGCACTCCGAAAGGAATGCGACGATACATAAAACTATAAAATCATATACAAAACTCTATTTTATACAAAAAAATTGAGTATTCACAGGTCAAATCCCTTATGAATACTCAATATGGTGCTGGTGACCGGACTTGAACCGGTACGGTGTTGCCACCGAGGGATTTTAAGTCCCTTGCGTCTGCCGATTTCGCCACACCAGCATTTTCACTTTTTATCGTCATCTGACGACCGTTATATTATAACCAACACCCGTCATTTTGTCAATAATTAACTTGAAATTTTGTTACAAAACAATAACAGAAAATACAAACCGCCTGATCCGAAAAATTGATATATTCAGCACTCTGATTGCCTTACACAATCGATTACTACCCCCTTTGTCAAAAAATGTTGCAACTTTGTGTCTTTTTGTGCTGCTTGTGGTTATAAAAAATTGCTAATGTTGCGGCAGAAAGTTAATGTGACACAATTATAACAATGTTTTTCGTTGTTTAGTCAATTGTTTTTTTTAGCAATTTATAGTACGATTATTGTGCAATTAAAACAGTTTTAAGCGCGGAGTGTAAAAAAATATGTTATTTTCAGCTAAATATAAAAGAATAATCGCTTTTCTGGTCTCTGCTCTTGTGATGCTGTCATCGTTTGCGATGCTTGCATACGCCGAGGACGGTGAGGTCACAGAAGAGGATACCTATATCCTTGACAGAGATGCAAACGGCGACCATTTGTATTTTTATCAGAGTGCATGTGTTCTCAGCCGCAGCCTTAACGGATATCCGGGAGCACCGGGAACTCCGTCTCAGGTGTTTATTTAAGTCGGAGGCC
>JAZRDC010000015.1:0-11543 GCA_045660065.1 Clostridia bacterium | reverse complement strand
CTTTATAATAGTTGTCGTGGTAGATGACGGAGACATCTCCGCCGAACTCACGGACTATGCGTTTTGTGATGGTGGTCTTGCCGCTGCCGGTGCCTCCGGCAATACCGATGGTGAGAACGTCCATGTGAGACCTCCCGTTTCGAGTGTTTCCAACATATTATCACATTTACTTTCCTTATGCAAATTGACTTTTGCCTAAATTGAAATTATAATTTTGTATATGTCCTTCATTCGTATTGCTGTAGAGTCAAAGCTCTTCGGCCTCGCGGACGCTCGGCCACCTCTCATTAAAAGGAGAGGCTTATAATGTATTTTTTTATATAATTTTTACGGAGGTAAAAACTATGTCTATTCCCACTCCTCATATTACCGCCAAGGCAGGCGAGATAGCAAAGACTGTGCTCATGCCCGGCGATCCCCTCCGCAGCAAATTTATTGCGGAAAACTTCCTTGAAAATGCACGACTTGTTAATGATATAAGAGGTGTAAAAGGTTACACAGGTAATTACAAAGGTACAGAAGTTACTGTTATGGCAAGTGGAATGGGTATGCCATCAATGGGTATTTATTCTTACGAACTTTTTGAGTTTTACGATGTTGAAAATATCATAAGAATAGGTTCATGCGGTGCTATAAATGAAAGTGTTAATGTTTATGATATTGTGGTAGGACTTGGTGCATCAACAGACTCAAGATTTGGCGAAAAGTTTAAACTTCCCGGAACATTTGCCCCAATTTGTGATTTTAATTTAGCAAAAATCGCAGTAGAAGAAGCAGAAAAAGCAGGAGCAAAGTATCATGTTGGTAATGTGCTTTCATCAGACAGTTTTTATGATTTCGATGAAAATGACAAGCACAAGTGGGCAAGAATGGGTGTTCTGGCAATTGAAATGGAAAGTGCGGCACTTTATATGAATGCGGCACTTACAAACAAAAATGCACTTGGAATTTTTACTGTGTCAGACCAACTTATCAAGCAGGAATATTTAACTGCAAAAGAAAGAGAAACTTTGTTTACACAAATGATGGAAGTTGCTTTAAACACAGCAACAAGATTATAAGGAGAATAAAATGTACGCGACCAAAGCAAAAGAACTTTTTGAAGAAGGATACAATTGCGCTCAGGCAGTATTTTGTGCTTTCAATGATTTGATGAATATGGATTTTGAAACTGCTGTTAAAATATCATCATCTTTTGGTGGAGGACTTGGCAGACTTCGTGAAGTGTGCGGTGCAGTAAGCGGCGGTGCAATGGTTTTAGGATATCTTTATGGATATGACAGTCCGAAAGACAACACTCCTAAAATGGAACACTATGCACTCATTCAGCAGTTTGCAAACGATTTTGCAGAAGTTAACGATTCCTATATCTGTAAAGAACTTTTAGGCCTTGTAAAAAAAGAAAATTCACCTGTTCCCACTGAAAGAACAAATGAATTTTATAAAAAAAGACCTTGCAGTGAACTTGTATATGACGCAGCAGCCTGGGTTGAAAACTACATAAATTCACATAAATAAAAAGCATAAATTTCCAAAAAAATAATTACTTTTTGTATTGACAAATAAAAGGTACTTTGCTATAATAGATTAGAAAGAAAACGATCTTTAAGAGCGGTACCTTGATGCCGACAAGATTTTAAAATATTTTGGTGTTTTTGCAGGGGTAACTCTGCATATTTTGAAATCTTGTCTATAAAGGGCAGGATTTTTTTAATAGGAGAATAATAGATGGAATTAGTGTTAAAACAAGCCTTGGTTTATGAAGGCGGAGAATTTAAAACTAAAGATTTTACAGTAAACACAGACCAGCCGTCTTTAATCCAAGGCGGTACTATTTCCGATTTTTCAAAAGTTCATATTTTCCCCGGTTTTTGCGATGTGCATGTGCATTTGCGTGAACCGGGTTTTTCGTATAAAGAAACAATTAAGTCGGGAACAACCGCTTGTGCAAAAGGGGGATATACCGCAGTTTGCTCAATGCCTAACTTGAATCCCGTTCCTGACAGTAAAGATAACATAAATATGCAACTTGATATTATTAAAAAAGATGCTGTTATAAATGTTTATCCGTATGCGTCAATTACCAAAGGTCAACTTGGAAAAGAACTTTCAGATATGGAATATATGAAAGACCTTTGCATCGCCTTTTCTGATGACGGCAGAGGTGTGCAGAGCGACGATATGATGGAACAGGCAATGCTCAAAGCAAAATCATTGGGGAAAATGATTGTTGCCCATTGCGAAGTAAATGACTTGCTTTTTGGCGGATATATTCACGACGGGGAATATGCAAAAAAACATAATCATAAAGGAATTTGTTCTGAAAGTGAATGGAAACAAATTGAAAGAGATTTGATTTTAGCAGAAAAAACTGGTGTTAAATACCATGTTTGCCACATTTCAACCAAAGAAAGTGTTGAAATTATAAGACAGGCTAAAAAACGCGGGGTAGATGTTACTTGCGAAACTGCACCGCACTATCTGATTTTGTCAGACAAAGATTTAAAAGAAGAAGGCAGATTTAAAATGAATCCGCCACTTCGTGCAGAAGAAGACAGACTTGCACTTATCGAGGGAATAAAAGACGGTACAATCGATATGATTGCAACCGACCACGCACCTCACTCAGAAGAAGAAAAATCAAAAGGACTTGAAAAAAGTGCCTTTGGAATAACAGGTATTGAACTTGCGTTCCCGCTTATGTATACCCATTTGGTTAAAACGGGAATAATCACACTTGAAAAACTTATAAAGCTTATGGCAATCAATCCAAGAAAGCGTTTTGATATTCCCCTTGGAGAAGATTATTCAGTGTGGAATTTAGATGAAGAATTTACAGTAAACCCAAATGAGTTTGCATCAATGGGAAAAGCAACACCTTTTGAAGGTGAAAAATTATCAGGCAAACACATTTGCACAATTATTGATAAAAAATTAGTTTAAATATACAGGAGGAAAAGAAAATGGCAAAGAGAACAGACATCAAAAAGATTTTGATTATTGGTTCAGGACCTATTGTAATCGGTCAGGCGGCAGAATTTGACTATGCAGGAACACAGGCGTGTTTAGCACTTAAAGAAGAAGGATATGAAGTTATTCTCTGTAACTCAAACCCTGCAACAATTATGACAGATACAGCAATTGCAGACAAGGTTTATATGGAACCTTTAACACTTGAATATGTTGCAAAGATTTTAAGACACGAAAGACCTGATGCAATCGTTCCTGGTATCGGCGGTCAGACAGGTTTAAACTTGGCAATGCAACTTGAGAAAAAAGGCATTTTAAAAGAATGCGGTGTTCAGCTTTTAGGTACAAGCAGCGAAAGTATTGAACGCGCAGAAGACAGAGAACTTTTTAAAGAACTTTGTCAGTCAATCGGCGAGCCTACAATTCCTTCTGAAATTACATATTCTATTGAAGAAGCAAAAAAAGCAGCAAAAGAAATCGGTTACCCTGTTGTTCTTCGTCCTGCATTTACATTGGGCGGTACAGGTGGCGGTTTTGCTTATAACGAAGAAGAACTTGTTGAAATTGGTATGAATGCATTTAAACTTTCACCGGTTCATCAGGTTTTGATTGAAAAGAGCGTTAAAGGTTATAAAGAAATTGAATTTGAAGTAATGCGCGACTCAAACGATACTGCAATTACAATCTGCGGTATGGAAAATATCGACCCTGTTGGCGTTCACACAGGCGACTCTATCGTTGTAGCACCAATCCTTACTTTAAATGACCACGATCTTAAAATGCTTAACGACAGTGCTATCAAACTTATCCGTGAACTTAAAATCGAAGGCGGATGTAATGTTCAGTTTGCACTTAATCCATATACAAGTGAATATTACTTAATCGAGGTAAACCCAAGAGTTTCACGTTCATCAGCACTGGCTTCAAAAGCAAGTGGTTACCCGATTG
This sequence comes from Clostridia bacterium, assembly GCA_045660065.1. Taxonomy (GTDB): domain Bacteria; phylum Bacillota; class Clostridia; order RGIG6154; family RGIG6154; genus RGIG2094. Next base: position 7,625 of record JAZRDC010000015.1, on the reverse strand, counting down.
CAAGAGTTACAGCAAAAATTGCTGTTGGTATGGCTTTGGAAGAAATTCAGATTGCAAACACAACTGCAAGATTTGAACCGGTACTTGACTATATTGTTGCAAAACTTCCAAGATTCCCGTTTGATAAATTCACAACAGTACCAAATACATTGGGAACACAGATGAAAGCAACAGGCGAAGTAATGGGTATCGGCTCAACATTGGAAGAATGTTTGCTTAAATCAGTTCGTTCATTGGAAATCGGTGCTTGTCATTTCCATCTTCCAAAATTTGATGATATGACAGATGAAGCACTTGTTGAATACTTAAAAGAATTCAAAGATGACAATATCTTTGCAGTAACAGAACTTTTAAGACGCGGTATGGAAGTTGATAAACTTCACGAAATCACAAAAATCACACCATACTTCCTTGAAACATTTAAAAAGATTGTTGAAAAGGAAAGTGAAATCAAGGCAAATCCAAAAGATAAGGCTACACTTATTTCTGCAAAAGAAATGGGATTTGGCGATAAATTTATTGCAAAACTCTGGGGTATACCTGAAATTGAAGTTTATAATATGAGAAAGGAAAATAACATTTTCCCTGTATACAAAATGGTTGACACTTGTCATACAAATGCGTATATTCCATATTTCTATTCATCATACCAGGATGAAAACAAATCAATCCTTTCTGATAAGAAAAAACTTATCGTTTTAGGTGCAGGGCCTATCAGAATCGGTCAGGGTGTTGAGTTTGACTATTCAACTGTTCACGCAGTAACAACAATTAAAAACTCAGGTTATGAAGCAATCATTATCAACAACAACCCTGAAACAGTTTCAACAGACTATACAACTGCTGACAAACTTTATTTTGAACCGCTTACTCCTGAAGATGTTATGAACATCATTGAATTTGAAAAGCCGGACGGAGTTATCGCATCACTTGGCGGTCAGACTGCTATTAATTTGGCAGAACCTTTAATGGAACGCGGTGTTAAAATTGTAGGTACAGACTGTGCTGCAATTGAACGCGCAGAAAACCGTGACAGTTTTGAAAAAATCCTTGAAGAACTTGACATTCCTCAGCCAAAGGGAAGAGCCGTAACAAATATTGAAGACGGTATCAAAGCTGCTGAAGAAATTGGCTATCCTGTTTTGGTTCGCCCAAGTTTTGTTCTTGGCGGAAGAGCGATGCAGATTGTTGCAAAAGAAGAACAGTTAAGACAGTATCTTAAAACAGCGGTTGAAATTGACGAAGACAAGCCTGTTTTAGTTGATAAATACATTCAGGGTAAAGAAGTTGAAGTTGATGCAATTTGCGACGGACGCGATGTATTCGTTCCTGGTATTATGGAACTTGTAGAACGTACAGGTGTTCACTCAGGCGACTCAATCAGCGTTTACCCAACATTCAGCATTTCAAACAAAGTTAAAGGAATAATCCTTCAGTATGCTAAAAAGTTAGGTCTTGGTATCGGAATTGTCGGACTTTTCAATATTCAGTTCATCGTAGATAAAGACGACAATGTGTTCATTATTGAAGTAAATCCGCGTTCATCAAGAACTGTACCGTTCCTTTCAAAAGCAACAGGATATAGTTTAGCAGACATTGCAACAGAAGTTATTATGGGCAAGAGCCTTAAAGAACAGGGCATTTTCGATATTTATCCTGAAGAAAAGAAACGTTGGTATGTAAAGGTTCCTGTATTCTCATTTAATAAAATTAAAGGAATTGACGCTTATCTTTCACCTGAAATGAAATCAACAGGGGAAGCGATCGGTTATGACGATAAATTAAACAGAGCACTTTATAAAGCACTTCAGGCATCAGGTATGAAACTTCAGAACTACGGAACTGTTGTTGTAACACTTGCCGATGAAGATAAAGAGGAAGCACTTCCACTTGTTAAGCGTTTCTACGATATGGGCTTTAATATTGAGGCTACAATCGGAACTGCAGATTTCCTTAAAGAACACGGCATCAGAACTAAAGTTTTAAGAAAACTTTCAGAAGGAAGCACAGAAATTTTAGATGCTATTCGTGCAGGATATGTAAGTTACGTAATTAACACCCGTGCAGTTCTTTCAGGTGTTCACTATGAAGATGGCGTTGAAATCAGAAATACTGCAAGTGAAAATAACGTAACACTCTTTACATCGCTTGATACTGTAAGAGTATTGCTTGATGTTTTAGAAGAAATCACACTTACAATCTCAACAATAGATGCGTAAGGAGAATAAAAATGTTAAAACAAGGTTTATTTGAAATAAAAGAAAATATTGCACTTACCGAAAGTATGTATAAAATGGTACTTTCGGGAGATGCAAGTGCAATTTCAGCACCGGGACAGTTTGTTAATATCAAACTTGAAGGATACTTTTTAAGAAGACCTATTTCAGTTTGCGACTATAGCGAAAATGAATTTACAATTCTTTATAAAGTTGTAGGAAACGGCACAGAAAAAATGAGCCAGATGAAATCAGGAACTCTTGATGTGTTAACAGGTCTCGGTAACGGATTTGATACTTCAAAAAGCGGTGAAAATCCTGTGCTTTTAGGCGGTGGAGCAGGTGTTCCTCCAATGTATAACTTGGCAAAAGCATTAAAAGCAGAAGGCAAAAATCCAACTGTTATAATGGGCTTTAATACAAAAGACGAAATCTATTATTTAGATGAGTTTAAAAGCATTTGCGATACAATAGTTACAACTGTTGACGGAAGTTTCGGAACAAAGGGATTTGTAACAGATGCTTTAAAAGAACTTGATTACACATACACTTATGCCTGCGGTCCTGAACCAATGCTCAAAGCAATTTACGATGTGTCAAAAACATCAGGGGATTATAGTTTTGAAGAAAGAATGGGATGCGGATTTGGTGCGTGTATGGGTTGCAGTTGCAAAACAAAGTATGGCAACAAGCGTATCTGTAAAGAAGGTCCTGTTCTGGTGAAGGAGGAGATAATATGGTAGATACAAAAGTAACTTTAAGCGGTCTTGAACTTGACAACCCAATTATCCCTGCAAGCGGAACATTCGGATTTGGATACGAATTTGCAGAACTTTATGATATCAACTGCCTTGGTTCATTTTCCTTTAAAGGAACAACCAAAGAACCAAGATTCGGAAATCCTACACCAAGAATTGCAGAATGTAAAAATGGTATGATAAATTCCGTAGGACTTCAGAATCCGGGCATTGAAAAAGTAATTGAAGAAGAACTTCCGAAACTTAAAAAATGCTTCAACAAAAAAGTAGTTGCAAATATTAGCGGCTTTTCAATTGACGAATATGTTTACTGCTGTGAAAAGATTGACAAAGAAGATCAGGTTGGCATCATTGAAGTAAATGTTAGTTGTCCTAATGTTCATAACGGTGGTATGAGTTTCGGTACAAGTGAAAAAAATGTGTCAGATGTTACAAAGGCGGTTAAAAAGGTTACAACAAAGCCTGTTTACATCAAATTAAGTCCTAATGTAACAGATATTGTTTCAATAGCAAAAGCTTGCGAAGATGCAGGGGCAGACGGTATCAGTTTAATTAACACCTTAGTTGGTATGAGAATTGATTTAAACCGCAAAAAGCCTGTAGTTGCACAAAAAACAGGCGGATTTTCAGGGGATGCAATTTTCCCTGTGGCACTTGGAATGGTATATAGAGTAGCACAGGCAGTTAACATTCCGATTATCGGTATGGGTGGTGTGTCATCAGCTGACGATGTAATCGAAATGATGATGGCAGGTGCAACTGCAGTTCAGGTAGGTGCGGCAAATCTTGTAAATCCTTTTGCCTGCAAAGAGATTATTGAAAATCTCCCTGAAAGAATGAAAAAGTATAAAATAGAAAAATTAAGTGATATAATAGGAGTGGCGCACAATGGGTAAAGATGTAATTATTGCTTGTGATTTTGACAGTAAAGAGCAGGTTTTAAACTTCCTTGATAAGTTCACAGGAAGAAAACCTTATGTTAAAAACGGTATGGAACTTTTCTATGCAGAAGGTCCTGAAATTGTAAAAGAAATCAAAAAAAGAGGTCATAAAATTTTCCTCGATTTAAAACTTTGCGATATTCCAAACACAGTTAAAAAATCAATGAAAGTATTGTCAAACCTCGATGTTGATATGACAAATCTTCACGCATCAGGAACAATTGAAATGATGAAAGCAGCAATCGAAGGCTTAACAAGAGAAGACGGTACAAGACCGCTCTTGATTGCAGTAACTCAGCTTACATCAACAAGTGAAGAAAGAATGAGAAACGACCTTTTAATTGAAAAACCATTAAAAGAAGTTGTTTCACATTATGCAAATAATGCGAAAATTGCAGGTCTTGACGGTGTAGTTTGCTCGCCGCTCGAAGCATCTGACGTAAAATCAGTTTGCGGAAAAGAATTTTTAACAGTAACACCGGGAGTTCGTTTTGCTGATGGCGAAAAAGGCGATCAGGTTCGTGTTACAACACCTGCTATGGCAAATGAAATCGGCTCTGATTATATTGTAGTAGGTCGTCCTATTACTCAGGCTGATGACCCTGTAGCAGCATATGAAAGATGTTTAAAAGAATTTGGAGTAGAATAAGGAGGATATAAAAATGGAAAGAAAAATTGCAAAAGGATTACTTTCAATTGGTGCAGTATTTTTAAGACCAGAAGATCCGTTTACATGGGCAAGTGGAATTAAAAGTCCTGTTTACTGTGATAACAGATTAACTTTAACAGCACCTGAAGTCAGAACTATGATTGAAGAAGGTTTGGCTGAAGTTGTTAAAAAAGAATACCCTGAATGTGAAGTATTGATGGGAACATCAACTGCAGGTATTGCTCACGCTGCAATCACAGGTCATATTTTAGATATGTCAATGGCTTATGTTCGTTCAAGTAACAAAGACCACGGCAGAACAAACAGAATTGAAGGCAAACTTGAAAAAGGTCAGAAAGTAGTTGTAATTGAAGACCTTATTTCAACAGGCGGCAGCGTTATCGATGTTGTAGATGCTCTTCGTGAAGCAGGTGCAGAAGTTTTAGGCGTTGCAAGTATCTTTACTTATGGTATGCAGAAAGGCATTGATAGATTGGCGGCAGCAAATGTTAAAAATGTAAGCCTTACAAACTTTGATACAATTGCTTCCGTTGCTGCAGAAACAGGTTATATCAAAACTGAAGATATCGAAAGACTTATCGCTTTTAGAAACAATCCATCTGATGAAAGTTGGATAGGAGGCGCAAAATGAGACATCTGATTGATATTAGAGATATTACTACAGATGAAATTGAGGCTTTAATTGCAAAAGCCAATGATATAATTGAAAATCCTGACAAATACAGAGAAAAATGCAAGTACAAAAAACTCGCTACTTTGTTTTTTGAACCTTCAACAAGAACAAGACTTTCTTTTGAAGCGGCAATGCTTGAACTTGGCGGAAGTGTTATAGGCTTTTCTGACGCACAAAGCAGTTCATCTTCAAAAGGTGAAAGTGTAGGGGACACAGTGCAGGTGGTTTCTTGCTATGCAGATATTATCGCAATGCGTCATCCTAAAGAAGGTGCACCTATGGTTGCGTCTTTAAAATCAGGAGTTCCTATTATCAACGCAGGCGACGGCGGACATAACCATCCTACACAGACACTTACTGATCTTCTTACAATCACAAGAGAAAAGGGTAAAGTAGATGGTATTACAATCGGTTTCTGCGGAGACCTTAAGTTCGGAAGAACAGTACACTCACTTATTTCGGCTTTAGCAAGATACAACAATGTTAAGATTGTGCTTATTTCACCTGATGAACTTAAAATCCCTGATTATATCAAAACTGATATAATGGATAAGTCAAACTGCACATACAAAGAAACAACAAATCTTGAAGAAGTTATGAGTGAACTTGATGTTTTGTATATGACAAGAGTTCAGAAAGAAAGATTTTTCAACGAAGCAGATTATATCAGACTTCGCGACAGTTATATTTTAACTCCGGAAAAACTTGACAATGCGAAAAAGGATTTAGCAATTCTTCATCCGTTGCCGAGAGTAAATGAAATTTCCACAAAAATTGATGATGATCCGAGAGCGTGTTATTTCAAACAGGTTAAAAACGGAAAATATGCAAGAATGGCGCTTATTTTAAAACTTTTGGAAATTGATTAAGGGGGATAAAATATGAATATAGATTCAATTAAAAACGGATTTGTAATTGACCATATCAAAGCGGGAAACGCTATGAAAGTGTATCAATACCTTAATCTTGATGAACTGGATTGTCCTGTTGCTATTATTAAAAATGTGGTAAGCGGAAAAATGGGCAAAAAAGATATTATCAAAATTGATGCAGACATTACACTTGATCTTGATGTGTTAGGTTACATCGCATCAGACGCAACAGTTAATGTTGTTAAAAACAGTGAAATTGTTGAAAAGATGCACCTTGCACTTCCTGAAACAGTAACAAATGTTATCAAGTGCAAAAACCCAAGATGTATCACAACAACAGAACAGGATATTGAACATATCTTTAAACTTACAGATAAAGAAAATAGAATATATCGCTGTATATACTGCGAAGCACAGGCTAAATAGCATTAAAAAGCAACCTTTTTTAAGGTTGCTTTTTTAATGCAGAAGAAAGACTTGTACCAAGTTTACTATATAAAAATTTTTTGATATTTTTTGAAAAACTCTTGACTTTGTTATTTTAAAGTGTTATAATTTTAACAATTAAATGCGTTGAGCAGAAACCAGTAGGTTGGAAAGAACATGGAGAGAGTTGCCGGTAGGTGCGAGGCAAATGGGGCGTCCTTCACGAATTCCTTCTGTTAGCAGTGCACTGAACAAGATTAGTCTTAAGTAGGATGCAACGGGCGTTCCCGTTACAGAACTAAGGTATGTCAGTACCTGATAAGGTCGCTACCGCGAGATAGCGATAAACTGAGGTGGTACCACGGAAATGATATTTTCGTCCTCTGTTATCCTAAACAGGATTGCAGAGGATTTTTTATTTTATACCAAGAGCAAGTCTGTTTAACAAAATTAATCACATTTGAAAGGATGAACAAAAATGGCACAGAATTACTATCAGAAAGAAATCGAAACTATGCCGTTAGAAGAAATGAAAAAACTTCAGTCGGAAAAGTTGGTAAAACAGGTTAAACACGTTTACGAAAATGTAGAATACTATCGAAACCTTATGGATGAAAAAGGTGTTAAGCCTGAAGATATTAAAGGAATCGAAGACTTACATAAACTTCCATTTCTTTCAAAAGCAGATTTAAGAGACGCATATCCATACGGACTTTTAGCAAAACCTCTTGATGAGTGTGTTCGTATTCACTCAACATCAGGAACAACAGGCAGACGAGTTGTTGCTTTTTACACACAAAACGATGTTGACCTTTGGGAAGATTGCTGTGCCCGTGCAATTGTAGCCGCAGGCGGAAGCAATAAAGATGTTTGTCAGGTTGCATATGGCTACGGCCTTTACACAGGCGGTGCAGGACTTCACGGTGGTTCACATAAAGTTGGCTGTCTTACACTTCCTATGTCATCAGGTAATACAGACCGCCAGGTTCAGTTTATGATGGATTTAAACGCAAGTATCCTTTGCTGCACACCATCTTATGCTGCATATATCGGCGAATCATTAAAAGAA
>JAZRDC010000014.1:0-2667 GCA_045660065.1 Clostridia bacterium | reverse complement strand
TTACTGTGAGCACCTTTGTTACCAACAACATTCAAAAGGCTTAAGCAAACATCGTCAATACCATATTCACCATTTAAGAGTGTTGATACTGTAAGAGTTGTATCGATACCGCTTAAAAGACACTGACAAACGTGGCAAACTGACATAGAAACTGCGTAGAATGTTGCACCTTTTCTCTGAATAACTCTTGCACCTGATTTACGCATATAATCTTCAACTTCATCTTTTTTGAATTCAGGATAATCAACACCTGTCATAAGTGCGTTTCTGTAGCTGTCAATCGGCACGTTTGAAATGTTAGCCAATGACCATGGAACAAATGAACTGTCGCCATGTTCACCAAGAACGTAAGCGTGTACGTTTTTCTGGTTTACAGAATAGTATTCTGAAATTCTTGAACGAAGTCTTGCAGTGTCAAGAATTGTACCTGAACCGATAACACGTTCTTGTGGAAGACCTGAGTGTTTCAAAAATACATATGTTAAAATGTCAACAGGGTTACTTACGATAACATAAGTTGCATCAGGAGCAACAGGAACAATTTTGTCTGCAATGCTCTTTGCAATGTCAACATTTGTCTGAGCAAGATCAAGTCTTGACATTCCTGGTTTTCTTGCCATACCTGATGTGATAACAACGATGTCAGAATTTGCTGCATCTGCATATGAACCTGCATAAACTGTAGCAGGAGAGCAGAAAGGAATACCCTGTCTGATGTCAAGAGCTTCACCAAGTGATTTTTCCTCGTTAACATCAATCATAACAATTTCTGATGCAAGTCCCATAATAGTAAGTGTGTAAGCTATTGTAGAACCTACATTACCTGAACCGATTACTGTAATTTTATTCATTATAAAATCCTCACTTTCAATTTCTTTTGTGTTTATATTTATTTTAAAACAGATATTGCATCTGTTATTGTTTTTTCAAACGCTTCTTTTCCATATTTGTCAACTTCTGATTTGTTTTTCTCACCGTGGGTCAGGCAACCTGCACCGCCGATACAACCGCCTGTGCATGCCATACCCTCGATAAAGTTTGCATCTAAAACATTTTTGCTCTTTTTAAGAAGTGCCATTTTACAAGCCTCAATTCCGTCGCAGGCAATTGGTTTAAATTCAAAATCAATATTTTGTTCTTTAAGACCTTGTGCAACTGCATCGGTAAGTCCGCCTGAACGGGCAAATATTCTTCCGAAATAAGATGCATTATCAAGAACATCTTCTTCAAGAGTTGTAATATCAAGGTCTTTACTGTCATAAAGAGCCTGAAGTTCCTGGAATGTTAAAACCGCATCAATATAAGGCTTAACAGTATCCAGTTGTGCCTCAGCCTTTTTAGCAGTGCACGGACCGATGAATACAACTTTTGAATCTGGGTCTGTTTCTTTTATATATTTTGCTAAAGTTGCCATAGGTGAAAGGTTATGTGAAATATGTTGTGCAAGATCAGGGAATGCTGATTTCACATATGATACAAACGCAGGACAACAAGAACTTGTTAAAAAGCCTTTTTCGGCAAGTTCTTTAGATTCTGCCTGTGCAACCATATCTGCACCAAGCGCCGCTTCAACAACAGTATAAAAACCAAGTTCTTTTAAGCCTTGTATTACCTGACCTAATTTTGCATAGGTAAACTGGCTTGAAATAGAAGGGGCAACCATCGCGTAAACTTTGTATTTTTTGTTTTCTTCACTGTTTTTAATAAAGTCGATAGCGTCTAAAATATAGGACTTATCCATGATTGCACCGAATGGGCACTGATATACACAAGCACCGCATCCTGTGCACTTGCTGTAATCAATTTTCGCCGCATTATCTTCATTGGTGGAAATGGCTTTAATCTTGCAGGCATTCTGACAAGGTCTTTTGCGGTTGATTATTGCAGAAAATGGACAAACTTTTGCACATTGTCCGCACTCAACGCATTTGGATTTGTCAATATGCGCCACATGGTTTGCATCAAATGTAATGGCATCTTTTTTACAAACATCTTCGCATCTGTGAGCAAGACAACCGCGGCAGGATTCTGTTACAACATATCCCGCAGACGGGCATTCATCACAGGCGATATCTATTACCTCGATTACATTGGGATTTTCTTTGTCGCCACCCATAACGATTTTTATACGCTCCTCTAATATGGCTCTTTCCTTGTATACGCAACAACGCATAGTAGGAGTTTTACCGGGAGCAATCATTTCAGGGATTTTAAGCACATTTTCAAGCAGAGTGCCTTGCCATGCAAAGCGTGCAACCTCACGAAGTACTTTGTATTTTAAATGTTGTACTTTTGTGTCAAATTTTCTCATTTTCACCCTCCTTAAAAGTAACTTACTTTGATTCTTTTGCCCATCATTTTAAGACATTTTGAAAGTTCTTCAACTAAATTCATCTTGATACTGAAATTTATGGGTAAATCAGGGTTCTGATGTGCCGGATTTATAGCACGACCAACATAAAAATTTATGTCAGTTGCTTCTTCAAACAACAACCTGCAGATAAGAGATGCACCGTCGCGGTTAAAGTTCCAATGCTCATACATTTCGTTTTCGCCAAGATAATCCTGAGCGTACTCCAAAACTCTGTTAATTGTTATAACACCTTCTGTTACCAAATCAACGCCCTCGATTTTTGCAATAGGGGGGACATCTGATTTTTCAAAATT
>JAZRDC010000013.1:0-7526 GCA_045660065.1 Clostridia bacterium | reverse complement strand
AGGTGCAACATATTTAAGATAAATATCGTAAATCCTTGTGCTGTACTCAATATATTTTGCCATCTGCGGAGGTGCAACGATAAAATCAAGTTCCAATCCCGGATTTTTGTTTAATTCAACAGAATTACAACTTTTGCCTGTAAACTTTCTTTCAGGAGCTTTTTTTATTCTTTCACAATTAGCATATTTTACTTTCTGAATTACTTCAAAAAGCCTTGCCCTTCCGGGAATCCCATAGGCTTTCAGGGATGGTGTAACCGCAAGACAAATTGTTTTTTCAGTTCTGCTTTTGTCCGCAACAACCAGATTTGTTGTCATAGGATCAAGTCCAAGCTCCCTGCATTCTACGGACGCGAAAAAAGACTTCAGGTCTATACATAAATATTGCTTTTTCATCTTTTCCGCCTCCTTGTTTTTTTACTGTAATTAGTATATCACAACTCCCGCAAAACTACAACAAAGTGTTGCAAAGTCCGAATTCAACCGAAAATGCTCAAATTCAATAAAAGTTGACGGTGCGGTAATATAGTGATATAATTTGTATTGAGATTTATATATTTTACTTAAAAAATATTATCTATGACTAGACTCCGTAGCAATCAGAGTACAAGAGGTGATTTTATGCCACTTAAAATTATAAGACAAGATATAACAAAAATGCAGGTTGATGCCATTGTCAACACTACCAACGAAGAAATGGTAGGGTATAGTGGTATTGATTTTGCTGTGCATCAGGCGGCAGGACCTGAACTTGATAAAGAGTGCGCAAAGCTCGTTCCTCTTGGCCTTGGAACTGCCAAAATAACAAAGGGATATAATCTTGATGCGAAATATGTAATACACACATCGGGACCAATCTGGCAGGGAGGTTTAGAAGGCGAAAGTATTCTGCTTAAATCCTGCTATCTGGAATCTTTGAAATTGGCAGTTGAATATGGTTGTAATTCAGTTGCTTTTCCGCTTATATCTTCAGGCACGTACGGATACCCAAAAGATCAGGTGCTAAAATTCGCAGTTCAGGTTATAACTGAATTTTTGTTTGAACACGAGCTTATGGTTTATTTGTGCGTGTTTGACAGAACATCTTACGAATTCAGCCAGACTCTTTTTAAAGAAATCAGTGAGTTTATTGATGGTGAAATTGTAACACCGAAATTTTGTCTGACAGAATTCAAGGAAATGTCCCGCGCAGATGATGAGGATTCAGCATCGTTTGCCATGATGTCACCAAGTGTGTGTTATCCGGGCAGTGCGGCAGATAAGTCGCTGCATGATTATATGAAAGAAATGGATAAATCCTTTGCCTTTAAGCTCTTTGATTTAATCGACGAGCGCGGAATGACAGATGTGGAATGCTACAAAAAAGCCAATGTTGACAAAAAGACATTTTCAAAAATCAAATGTAATCCTGATACATACAGACCGTCAAAACAAACTGCAGTTGCTTTTGCAATAGCATTGCAACTTAATCTTGATGAAACCCAGGATTTACTTGCGTCGGCAGGATTGACACTTTCAAGAAGTTTTACATTTGATAAAATTATCAGATACTATATTCAAAAAGGAAACTATAATGTTTTTGAAATAAACGAAGCACTGTTTGAGTTTGATCAGGTGCTTTTGGGATGCTGATTTAAAAGTCTCCCGCAAAGCGACCATTTTAATATTAAAACAAAGTATAATGTGATTGTAAGGTTGAAAAGGCCAAACAATCACATTATTTTTTGGAGGTATTTAATATGGAAAAGATTAAAAATGGTATTACAGAATTGGTGTTTATTTTAGACAGAAGCGGTTCAATGTCAGGGCTTGAAGCAGATACAATCGGTGGCTTTAATGCAATGATTGAAAAGCAGAGAAAGCAAGAGGGTGGATGCTTTGTATCTACTGTGCTTTTTGATAATGTGTCTGAAGTGTTGCACGACAGAGTAAAACTCACAGACATAAAGCCTATGACAGACAGAGAGTATACAGTTCGTGGATCAACTGCACTTATTGACGCACTGGGCGGAGCCATTCATCACATCGGCAACATTCACAAGTACGCACGAAATGAAGATGTGCCTGAACACACAGTGTTTGTAATCACAACCGACGGAATGGAAAATGCAAGTCGCAAGTACACCAGCGATCAGGTTAAAGCAATGATTGAACGTCAGAAAGAAAAGTATGGTTGGGAATTTTTGTTTATCGGTGCAAATATTGATGCAGTTGAAACTGCTGCCCAGTATGGAATAAATAGCGACAGAGCAGTAAATTATTGTGCTGATTCCTGCGGAACAAGTATTGTATATGAAACTATGGCTAAAGTTGTAAGTACAGTTCGTGAAAGCAAATGTATTGATGAAAACTGGAGCAAAGGAATTAACGAAGATTACCAACGCAGAGGTAAGAAAAACAGATAACAGGAGGACGAATAATGATAGGAGCAATTACAGGCGATGTTATCGGTTCAGTATATGAATTTGATAATATTAAAACAAAAGAATTTGAATTGTTTGATAAAGAGTGTTTCTTTACCGACGATTCTGTTATGACAATAGCAATAGCAGAGGCTCTGATGCAAACACCTTGCATAGACGAAAGCAATGTAGAAGATTTCAAAGAAAAACTTGTTGACGTTATGCACGAAATTGGCATTAAATATCCTGAGTGTGGGTATGGCGGTCATTTCCTTGTGTGGATTCTCCTTAATAAAAGAAAGCCATACAACAGTTTTGGTAATGGCTCTGCAATGAGAGTAGCGCCTGTTGGTTGGTATGCAAAAACTTTAGAGGAAGCGGAATTTATCGCAAAAGCAACAGCCGAAGTTACTCATAATCATCCGGAAGGTATAAAAGGTGCAGTTGCAACTGCAGGTGCGGTATTCCTTGCAAGAATAGGTGCGACTATGGATGAAATCAAAGAGTACATCGCCAAATATTATACCATTGATTTCACCTTGGATGAAATCCGCCCAAGCTATGAATTTGACGTTACCTGTCAGGGAACTGTGCCTCAGGCTATGCAGGCGTTTTTTGAATCAACAAACTTTGAAGATGCCATAAGAAATGCAATATCTGTGGGCGGTGATAGCGATACCTTGGCAGCAATCACAGGTGCAGTAGCAGAAGCCTACTATGGCATCCCTGATGATTTGAAACAAACAACCCTGTCCTTCCTTGACGAAAGAATGCTTGATATTGCAACAGAATTTCAGGATAAATATTTGTCATAAAATTTGCAGAAAAATACCACAGTTAACCTGTGGTATTTTGACTATTTGACAATTTTGTGATATAATATGATCAAGTTATTGAAGAGATGGATTTGAAGTGCGTCAGGCTATATGATAAAATGTCTTATATGCTGAAAAATGGCTTGGACGTAAGGAAAAACGAATATTGTGGATATGACGGGCAGCGCTCTGGCGTTGCCATAACAAAAGACCGCTTTTGCGGTCTTTTGTTTATCTTATTGAACTTGCAGTGTATATTCTTTCGTATCTTGATAAGTATTTTACATGGTGGGGAAGTCTTGTTTCTTCCAATTCTTCTATTTTTGTGATTTCACCGCTTAAGTAGTTTTCAATTCGGTAAATTGCAGTGTCTATTCTTGAAATCAAACCGCCGTAACGAACATCAATTACCTCAAAGCCAAATGGCTTAAATGTGTTGTGCCACATTTTTCTGTGGAGTTTTCTTAAACTTGCCACTTTTTCTGCAAGAAGCGGAAGTTTTTCTTCTGAAACTGATTTAAGATAGTCTTTATCACCGCTAAAATACGCATTTCTTAAATTCTGTGCAATTTCACATTTTAATGAAAGCGTATCGCAGAGATTTTCCGCAAAACGATAATAAATATCCCACTTGTCTTTTTCTCCGCCATACATTTTCATATCATCTGCAAGTTTTTTATAATGCTCATCCATTGGTGTTTTGTCTAAAAAATTGTCTAAAAGTCCCATTAAAATATCTTGCCATAACAACATTTTTCCACAATATCTGAAAGACAAATCGTTTGGCTTTTCACATCTTTCAAAATCATTGTGAAAATCACTCATACGCACTAATGCATCGTAGTTAAAGCCTGTTATAAACTCAAAGTTTTCTTTGATTTGCTCGTCTGTTACAACATCGTTATACATGTGTTCGCCATATGCCTGAACGGGAAGCAGGGTGTAAAAATAATCACACTCTGTTCCGTTGTCGCCGAAGAAACTGCAACCAATTCTTTTAAATCCATATTTTTTTGCAAGAGGTAGACAGATTTTTGCATTATTAAGGCTGAAGTGTTGGTCACACAAAAAGCCTTTGAAACTCCAGATTCCGCCTGAATACATAGCATTTTCTGATAAATCTATTTGATTTTCCATCATTTTTTCAACTAATCCGTCAGGGTTTACACCACGGTAATACCATAATCCCAATGTAACATTATCGGGAACAAGGTCTTTGACTGCTTTGGTAAATTTTATGTTTTTATCGTAGTAAGCGCTTTTTTCAGATGCAATTCTGAAGAACATATCAGCAGATGTGTCTTGCACCAGACCAAGTCTTTTTGAAATTTCGGCAACGCGGTTTATATGAGCAAGGAAAATGTCCATTTTTTTCTTGTAGCCGAATTTTTCGAGATATTTTCCAAGTCCCAATGTGTGTGCTTCGTCCATAGCAAGATGTATTTTGTTTGAACGGAATGGCTTTGTTACGGTTTTGATTAAAAGTTCTAAAAATTCGTAAGTTTTTTCACTTTCTGCAAGTAAAACTGTGTCTGTATCTTTAACATCTTCTGCTTCCCAGTATTTAAGATACTGCTCCATATGTCCCAGGGATTCTATTGCAGGGAATACTTCAATGCCTAAATCGTATGCAAAATCATCAATTTCTTTTAACTCTTCATAAGTGTATCTTCCGCGCATATAGCCAAAATACGGCCTTTCTTTTACCTCAAATACGTCTTCCATATAAAGAGAAACACCGTTTAATCCCATTAAAGCCATATATTTTAAATATTCTTTAATGCTGTCAGGCTTCATAACGCCGTTTCTTGTAACATCCATCATAACAGAACAAAAATCAAAATTAATTTTTTCTTTTATTTCAAATGACACTTTTTTGCTCACATTCTTTATAAAAAGACCAAAAAGTCTGAAAAAAGATGCTTTTGTTATGTATGAAATTTCACCTTTTGTACCGTCAAAACGGGCGTATAATTCATCACCTTTTTTGATTTGGAGCAATAATCCGTCATTGCTTTCTTCAAAATTGATAACAGTTTTTATATGTTGGAGTCCGGTTTTTAGTTCTTCCAAATCACCTGTAAAATTAAATGTTGTCATTTTTTATCTCCTTTTATTCAATATAGTCCCCAATGCCCGGCATTATAATATGGGAAATATCGTAGGTTTCGTAATATTTATTATTTATAATGTCTTTGATTTTAACTTCTCCATCGCAAGTGCAGTTAATGTTTTTGTCGAGTTTTTGCACAATTCTTGCAAAAACTGAATAATTGCCCTTGGTGTAAAGTTTTACATCTTCTGAGAATTCTTTTCTTGCCATATTGATAGTCTGAACAAGTGAATAAGTTTTTAGCGCACACAAAGAATCACCAAGCATAATTAAGGATTTTGCAATTTTATCACTTATAGAGCCTAAATGCGCCTTTATGTCGGCATCGCCTTTCATTTTGTGCGGTACACATTTTCCCATAGCCGTAAGGTCAGGGATAAATGCGGATCTGCCTGATTTGCAGATTTCTCTGATTTTATCTTCATTTTCACTTAAATTATCCGTTCCGTCCATCCACAGGCAAATTGTAACGGGAATATTTTTATCTTTATTTTCTTCTGATTTAAACATAAATCCGTGGCAGGGGAGAAACTCACCCGTAAACCAGATGTAAGGCTGAACGAACAATCCATCGTGGCAGAAGGAAAAGTAATCTGCGTTTAAAACTCTTAAATTGTATTCAAAGTCTTTGCTTCTTTCATTAAACACAAGATTTGAAAGTACTTTTGTTTTTTCTTCTTCAGAAAGAGGAGTTTTTTTGTTGTATTCTGCTATGTTTTCCTGATAAACTGCAAGACTTTCAGGGAAATCAACCAATACAAATCCGCTTTTGGTGGCAAAAAGTTTTTCATCTTCTAAAGGCAGAATGCTGATATTTTCATTTCTTGAAACTTTGCCAAAGAAATTCTTTGCAAAAAATTCACCTGCTGAAATTGCAAGACTCTCAGAATATCCGTGCATTTCGTTTGCAATTGAAATTTCAATGTTGTTTTCTGCTTGCGAAAGTGAGTAGAGTCTTTTTGTTTCATTAAATAATCTTTTAACCCCTTCAATGGGAATAAAATCGTATGCAGCGGCAAGGAGCATAAGTGGTCTTGGACAAAATGCAGCCATAATTTCAAAAACATCAATATCATTTTTTAAAACGTTTGGCCAGATTTGTTCAGAGTCTGCAGCACCGCCTGATATAAAATACTCTCTGCCCGATGATGGCCAACATCCCGGGGCTGCGGCTTTTATTCTTTCATCGTATGCCATTAAAAGTGATGTCATAGTACCGCCACCTGATATGCCGGTAGCACCGATTTTTGCAGAGTCTGTTTCTTCTAAACTTTCAAGGTAGTCTACTGCTTTTAATGCATCTGCTAAAAAATATTTTACAGGACTTTCACCGTTTAAAAAACATTGAGTTCCGAACATCTGATGATTTTGGGTAGGACCTTTAATTTCAGCCTCGCCGTTTTCATTTATGTACTGAACGCGCTCACCCTGACCTGCAGGGTCAGTAACAAGAACTACAATGCCGTAAGATGCAATAATTCTGGCGGCTCTTTGATATGCTTTGGAAGCCTTGCCATTTGCAGAATGACCGCATTGCAGCAGCACGGCGGGACATTTTTTGCCATCTGTTTCGGGAATGTAGAGATTGGCGGTTACAAACACATTTTCTCTTGATGAGAAAATAACATTTTTTATTGTCAGCCCGTCTTCTTTTATAACATTTGTAGTTTTTGCATCAAGGGGGAAAGACTTGTCATAAGGCAGATTTCCCATTGTATCTTTAAATGCTTTTGTTATATCTGTTTGATAATGGTCAAATTTTTCTTTATCGGTTACAGAGTTTCTTTTAGCGTCAATTCTGTCATAACTTTCAAAAACTCTTTGACAAACATGGAAAAAAGCCTTGTCTTTTAAACTGTAAAATGATGTTCCTGACGGGATACTTTCAAACTTTTCAAAACTCATAAAGTTACTCCTCAAATACAATAGTTACCAAAGTTTTGTGATTTTTTATTTCGATTGTGGCAGTTTCGTTTTGGATTTTAACATTTATGTCTGAATTATCAGGTGATAAAACCTTAAACTTTGTATATTTTTTCAAAAGTTCATCGGTAAATGTTGCACTTGTAATTAAATTTTCTCTGTCAGGGTCTGCGTTTAAAATATTGAAAACAAGTTTTTTATCTTTTGTTGTTCTTGTTTCAAGCAAGATGTCATCAGTCTTGCAATCAACGCTTTTTACAATGTGATTTGCCA
>JAZRDC010000012.1:0-6715 GCA_045660065.1 Clostridia bacterium | reverse complement strand
TTTATGTTATACTATATTAGGATATGATAGTACATCTATGAAAAAATGTCAATAATATTATATAGGAAATTTTAGGTTAAGGAGACGGAAAAATATGGCTAAGAAAAAAATTGAAGAACTTATGTATAAGGAAAGACCGCTTACAAGACGCGGTAACGAAATGTTTTACGGTTTTATTGATGATAAGTTTTTAGTTAAACTTACAGTAAAAGAATCAGAAAGTATTGACAACTTAAATGTTGCATCAAAAATCGCAGTTCAGCTTGTTACAAATTCTACTTTCCTTGAAGGAAAAGAAAGAATTATCAAGCAGAAAGAAGCCACAGGACTTTATTCAGCACTTGATCTTGGATATGTATGGCTGGAAGATGCTCTTTCATATGAAGGATAATAGGGAATGTAAACATTCCCTCAATGTGAAATTACCATTTCACATTGGCTTTGCAAATTTGTCCGCTCGCGCATATTTTGTTGCGGGCAACAAAATATCAAATTTATAGGAATAAAAAGTCAGGCACATGTCCTGACTTTTTATGATTTTAGCATTTTATAAGGGTTCGGTTTGCCCATTCTGAACATTTTTCTTATTCCATAGTTGCAGTATTGTAGATATATATTGCAATTTGAAAAATTTTGTGATAGAATGTGTTTGTAAATTACAGAGTATTGAAATGGAGGAAAAATCATGAAAAAATCATCAACAAAAGAATTAGTATTAGTTGCGCTTTTTTGTGCGATTATTCTTATTATGGCATTTACACCTATGATTGGTTACATTCCCTTAGGGTTTACAAGGGCAACGATAATTCACATACCTGTAATTATTGCATCAATTGTAATGGGACCTAAAAAAGGTGCGTTTTTAGGATTTGTGTTTGGTTTAACAAGTTTAATCAACAACACAATCAACCCAACGGTTACATCTTTTGCATTTACCCCATTTTTCACTTTGGGTAATGCAGAGCCAAGTATGCTTTCATTGATTGTGTGCTTTGTGCCGAGAATTTTAGTTGGCGTTGTGCCATATTATGTAAGAAAAATTACAAAAAAACTGCCCGATGTTGTGTCATATACGGTAGCAGGACTTTTGGGATCACTTACCAACACAGTTTTAGTAATGAATTTAATTTATTTCTTGTTTAAAGAAAGTTATGCTGCAGCCCAGGGCAAAGCAGTTGAGGTTTTATACGCGGCAATCGGAAGCGTTATTTTAATTAATGGCGTACCTGAGGCAATCGTTGCGGCAATACTAACTTTTGCAATTTGCAAGGCAGTTGCAAAAGTAGTGAAAAATTAATAAAAGGGAATGTTAAAAATGCCCAGAACACAACGGCTAAGAAGTTTACCTTCTTAGCCGTTTGTTACGGGACAAACCTCACCCCTCGACGTATTACCATACGCCTCCGGGTTCGGTTTGCCCGTTCTGAACATTTTTTCCTATTCCCTCAATGTGAAATTACCATTTCACATTGGCTTTGCAAATTTGTACGCGTTCGCCTTGCGCCTCGCACAAGTGCTCGACACAATCAAATTTATAGGAATAAAATCCCAGGCGCATGTCCTGGGATTTTATGATTTAAGCATTTTAGTAAGGCTTCGCAGCATTATGGTAGATTCGGTTGGTTTACCCATCCTAATTTCGGTTCGTCGGGGACACCGCCCCCACGGTTTTCATCAATAGTTATGACAAGAGCCGAAATCAAGATTATATCTTTCAAAAACTTCAACAATCTGTTCTACAATTTCTTCATCGGAATTGTCGTTTCGCAAAATGTTCTGGATTTCTGAAAGAGCCTTGACTGCTACGGAATCAGTGATTTTATCTGCATCAATTTCAAAATCATTTATATGCTGATTAATATAATCAGAGATATAATTTTTTAAAAGTTCGATTTTAATATTCATATATAATCCCCTTAAAGGTACCATACGGTACCATAACAGTAATAAAATAATACCATATGGTAACATTAAAGTCAAGAGGTGGCTTTGATGTATTTTAAACGATTGTATGATTTAAGAATAGACAATGATTTAACACAGGAACAAGTAGCAGAGCATCTTACCTGTAATCGTCAGGTTTATGCAAGATATGAACGTGGATTGAGAGAAATTCCCGTTTCAATGTTAATCAAACTTGCGAAACTTTATAATGTATCTGTTGATTATATTTTGGGTTTAACTGATAATCCGGAGTCTGAAAAATAAATAATCCCCCATTACAAAGTTCTTTTTAAAGGGGGTAAAAGGGGGAAAGCTTTTCTCGAAAGAAAAGTTTTCCCCCTTAATTTCATTATTTATTTAAGCATTTCTCCTATGAGGAGGGACAGTCCTGTGTATCCGTCCATTTCCCCTGTTTTGAAGCCGATGTCGCAAGAAGCGCAGTTTGAAAGCATTTCCTGAAGGAATTTTTCTGAAAACTTTTTGTCAAACTCTGCGTATTTTTTCTGGGTGAAGGGTCGTAGGCCCATTTTTTCAGATATTGCAGAAATTGGCTGACCTTCGGATTTTAGAATTTTGTACTGAAGTACACCCGAAATATTTCGCATCAGAGCGCCGTTTATGTAAACGGGCTCTTCTTTTTCGCGCATTAATTGATTTAGAATGTCAAAGGCCTGATCGCGGCGCTTATACATAACTGCGTCCAAAAGTTCAAAAACCTGAGAGTCAATTGTGCGGGTGACCACCGCTTTTATACTGTCTTCTGTGATTTTTTTTGTTTTGTACTCGTATGACCAGAGTTTTTCCATTTCTTTTAAAAGTTTGGTCATATCAGAGCCTGCGTATTCAAGTAAGAAACTTGCGCTGTCTTTTTCGATTTCGTATCCGTTTTTCTTGCAGACATTGCAAATCCAGGAAATTAAACTTGGTGCTTTTTGCTTTTCAAATATGCAGGTTGTGCATTTTGAGGACAAAAGCTTGTAGATTTTGCTTGTTTTCTTGATACTTCCGCACACAAACACCACATAGGTGTAGTCAGGCATATCTTCTAACATTTCTTCCAATAATTTATAATTATCTTCTTTGATTTCCGCTGAAAAATCACGGCTTGTTACAACTACCATTCGCCTTTCTTCAAAGACGGGCATAGCCTCAACAGACTCCTGGAATCTTTCTAATTCATCGCAAAAAAGACGAGTGTAGTTAAACTCGTCATTTTCGATCAGTTCTTTTTTCAAAGCATTTACATAGAAGTTTGAAAGATAAACCTCTTCGCCGTAAAAAAAGTATAAATTATCAAACTTTTTGTCTTTTAAGGCTTTTTTGATAGTTTCCATTAAGAAATAAAGTCCTCCGGTTTTGGAAGATTGTTGAATTTTGCGATAATTGCGTCAACAATTCTTTCTGATGCTGTACCGTCTCCATAAGGATTTGCGGCACGAGCCATTACTTTGTAAGCATCTTCGTTATCTAAAAGTTCTTTTGCCATTGACAAAATAACATCTTTTTCAACTCCTGCGATTTTAACAGTTCCTGCTTCAACCGCTTCAGGACGCTCGGTTTCTGTACGAAGTACCAATACAGGCTTTTTAAGGCTTGGTGCTTCTTCCTGAATTCCCCCTGAATCTGTCATAACCATATAGCAACGATTCATTGCGTTGTGAAGTTCTTCAACATCTAATGGCTCGATAATTTTAACGTTGTCAAGTCCGTCTAAAACAGAGTGAGCAACTTCGCGCACTGCAGGATTCATATGAATTGGGTAAACAATTTCAACATCAGAATATGCAGTTGCAAGTTCTCTTAAAGCCTCGCAGATGTTCTGAAGCGGTTTGCCAAGGTTTTCTCTTCTGTGAGCGGTAACTAAAATTACACGCTTGTTTTCAAAATCAAGGCTCTTTAAAGTTTCGTCAGCAAACTGATAATCTTCGCGAACTGTGGTTTTTAAAGCATCGATTACTGTGTTACCTGTGATATAGATGTCTTTTTCGTCAAATCCTTCACGGAGAAGATTGTTTTTGTTTTTAACAGTTGGCGAAAAATGCATATCTGTCATCTGCCCTGTAAGTTTTCTGTTCATTTCTTCAGGGAATGGTGAATATTTGTCAAATGTACGAAGTCCTGCTTCAACATGGCCAACTGAAATCTGATTGTAAAATGCAGCCAATGCTCCTACAAAAGTAGTTGAAGTATCGCCGTGAACAAGCACGATATCAGGAGTATCTTTTTTCATAATTTCGTCAAGCCCTGCTAAAGCACCTGTTACAATGCCAACCAAAGTCTGACGGTCTTTCATAATATTTAAGTCATAGTCAGGTGTGATGTCAAAGATTTTTAAAACCTGGTCAAGCATCTGACGATGCTGAGCAGTAACTGCAACAACTGACTTGATTTCTTCTCTTTTTTCGAGTTCTTTAACCAATGGCGCCATTTTGATTGCTTCGGGGCGTGTGCCGAAAATTGTCATAACTTTAATCATTTGTTGTTATTCCTTTCTTTAAAAAAGTAAATACTGATTAACATTGAAAATAACGCTCCTGCCAACAGCATTATTGCACGAAGTGCGCCAAATCCTGTTAAAATAATGGCAGAGAGGCCTAAAACTGCCGAAATGGTGTATAAAATCAACACTGCCTGTTTCTGGGAAAATCCCATATCCACAAGTTTGTGATGAAGATGCCCACGGTCGGGCGCCATAACGGGTTTTTTGTTTTTAATTCTTCTGAGGATTGCAACCGATGTGTCAAAAATCGGAAGAGCCAAAAGCAAAAGGGGAACTGCAAAGGATATTACCGCATAGCCTTTGAACAATCCTTCAATTGAGATGCAGGCAAGTAAAAATCCTAAAAAGTTTGAGCCTGAATCACCCATAAAAATTGACGCAGGGTTAAAATTGTATGGCAAAAATCCAACGCATGCACCTGCGATGCAGGCGGTTAATATTGCGATATTGCTTTCTGATACCATTAAAGCAATAACTAAAATGCAGATTGATGAAATTGAGGCAACACCTGCGGCTAAACCGTCAAGCCCGTCAATTAAATTAACTGCGTTTGTGATTGCAACAATCCATATTACAGTAAGTGGAATTGAAAGTTTACCCAAAATAAGGTAGTCGTTTTCCAAAAACAAAACAGGGTTTGTGAAAATTTCAATTCTTACTCCTGAAAGTGCAACAATCAAAGCCGCCACAATCTGAATTAAAAGTTTAACAGATGCTTTCATAGGCTTTCTGTCGTCCATAGCGCCCATAATTACAATAATTACCGAGCCTGCAATAATACCGATTATTTCGGGAGTTAATACCACAAAGCAGATAACTGCAATTAAAAATCCAAAGAAAATGGCAATACCGCCAAGTCTTGGAATAGGTTTTTTGTGGATTTTTCTTGCGTCTTTCGGATCGTCAATAGCGCCGATAATCTCGGCAAGTTCTCTTGCCCAAGGGGTTGACGCAAAAGCCGTTAAAAATGCAACCACAAATGCTAAAATAACAAGCATACTTACGCTCATACAACAAAGCCTACCTTTTCGTATACATCTTTTAAAGTTTTCTGTGCGATTTCGTTAGCATAGTCGGCGCCTTTGTTTATTATGCCCATCAAGTAGTCAGGATTTTCAATAAGTTCTTTATATCTTGCCTGAACAGGACGAAGTTCGTCGATAACAACTTCTGCAACTGCTTTTTTGAAGTCGCCATAGCCTTTGCCTTCGAAATCTTTTTCTGCGTCTTCAACAGTTTTGCCTGTAACTGCGCAGTAAATGGAAAGAAGATTGTTAATTCCGTGTCTGCCTTCTTCGTATTTTACATAGCCAAGTGAGTCAGTAACGGCTTTTTTAATCTTTTTAAGGATAACATTTTCTTCTTCCAAAAGTGAAATGCTTCCGTTTGGTTCTGATTTTGACATTTTTTTGGTTGGGTCCTGAAGATCCATAATTCTTGCACCAACTTTGCCGATAAACGGATCAGGAACTGTGAAAGTATCGCCGTAGATTGTGTTAAAGCGCTCTGCAATATCACGGGCAATTTCTAAGTGCTGTTTCTGGTCGTGGCCAACAGGAACAAGGTCTGCGTTGTAAAGCAGAATGTCTGATGCCATCAAAACAGGATATGTATAAAGACCTGCGTTGATGTTGTCTGCGTGGCGCTGAGATTTTTCTTTAAACTGTGTCATTCTGTTCAGTTCACCCATATATGTGTAGCAACCCAAAACCCATGAAAGTTGGGCGTGTGCTGGTACATGGGACTGAATAAAGTGAGTGCACTTTTCAGGATCAAGACCGCAGGCGATATACTGCGCCAACAGGTTAAGACTGTTTTGTCTTAAAGTTTCAGGATCCTGTCTTACAGTGATTGAGTGAAGATCCATAACTGCGAAAATGCAGTTGTATTCGTCTAATAATTTTGTCCAGTTTTTAAGGGCGCCTAAATAATTACCCAATGTAATCTGCCCTGACGGCTGAACACCGCTAAAAATAGTCTTTTTATTCATAGTTTCGCTCCTAACGTCGCTCTCAAAGTGCAATTACCATTGCACTTTGGTTTTGCAAATTTGTTCGCTCGCGCCTTGTGCCTCACAGGTTCGGCGACAAGCAAATTTATAGGTATGGTCAGCGGAGGCACATGTCCTCCTCGACCATGATTTTATGTTTTTAAGCGGGGCTTTGAAGTATTTCGCCCGACTTTGGTTTTTTAAAATACTTCGCCGAGTAACTCAATGCCCTTGATAATGTCTTCTTCAGACGGGATTGAGTAGTTAAGTCTGAATGATGA
>JAZRDC010000011.1:0-17565 GCA_045660065.1 Clostridia bacterium | reverse complement strand
TCAGAGTTAACTTAAACTCAAATTCATAAATAAGCTTTTAGCTCATTTCAAATCTGTACTTCTCAAATTAATTGATTTTACTGTTCGTAAAATTTTACGAGAACCTTTGCTGGTTGCTATATAATTTTCAATGTCCAATTTCCACCTTCGCTTTCGCGGTGGATTTTCATTTTAACACAATTCATAAACTTTGTCAAGTGTTTTTTTGACATTTTTTGAATTTTGTTTCTGCTGTTTTTCAACAGCCTGATTATTGTACCACTTATCTTTTCATTTGTCAATACTTTTTTTAAAATTTTTTCAAAAAATTTTTTCTTCCTATTTATATTATATATGTGCGATTGTTAGATTATTTTAATTCCAATGTAACACCACTGTAACAATCATATATTATAATGTTTATAGAAAATTATGATTATTATGAGGGAGGTTTGGAATTATGAAAAAATTAATGGCATTGTTTTTAACATTAATATTTGCGGTTGCCCCTATGTGCATTTATGCTGCACCTGCAACTGTATCTCCAAGCACCGTTTCTACCGCTGATAATCTTGTGGTAATTACCAATCCCCCGTATTTCACTTCTACTACACAAAAAGGTGTTGTATTTTGCGGATATGGTACACCAGGCACTAAAATCACTTTTTATACATATGGTAATAATGTTTATTCACCAATTATGTCAGGTGCACAGCCTGTAACTGTTACCATAAATGCTTCAGGTGTTTTCTGGAAAAAGGTTAATTTCACAATCGGCGCACATAAAGTTATTGTTTATGCAGAAAAAAATGGTGCACATCAGATAGTTAAAAGAGAAATCAATGTTCTCGGAAATGGTATTGCTGACAAAATGAGAGATTTTACCATTAACCTTACAAACGATTTATTAGTTAAAGGCAGATAAATTATGACCACTAAAGAACGCATCAAATCTTTATTGCTTGCAGTTTTGGTTTGCAGCAGTATAGTTCTCACAGGTTTAATATGGTTTGACAAGAAATTGTGGCCCGACGGCTATGATTTCTTTTCTGTATATTCTGAAACTTTTATTGGTCGTGTTATTTCAAAACTGGGTAATAAAGACAATGCTTTGAACATCAATGACACAGGTGCTTTAAAAAGTATTTTTGCCCCGCGTACAACAATGCTTTCATATGAAGACGGAAGCCGCGTTAATTATAATATAACTCAATCAATCAGTGAAAAGGTTACAGACGAGTTAAACTTTGCTATTTCAAAGGCGTTATCAGACAGTACACAAACTGAAGTGTCAGAAGATGAATGGCAAAACGCATTAAAAACAAAAAGTATTTTTGCTGACTATTCCGTTCCTGTCAGTTTCCAATCTATGGCTGTCTTCCTAAATGGTGCTGCCCCAGGCAATGCGATTTTAGACTCCTTTGACCGCATTTGCATCAATCTTGAAAATGCGACATCTGCATCTTTACCTATATATTTCAGAAACAGCACTGAAAAAAGACAAGTTGTGATGCACTCACCTATTTCTGCTACTGCATTTGAGCAGATTTTATCTTCTGCCGCATCATCAAGTCAGTTTAATCTTTCATATTCATTTGAATTAAATCTTGACAAAAAGGTTGAAGGCGAAGGCGAAAATCATCAGAAGATGCTTTTAGATTCTTATATTCTGTTACCGCTTAGTCCTGTTAAACTCAATTCAATTGAGAAAAATGCCGTGGATATGAGAAATTCAGAGTATATCCGTGAGTTTTTGAAAATGTTTAATCTTAATTTAAACACTTCAAGAAAATATGTGCAGGCAGATGACGCAACTGTGTATGTTGACTCTAACTCAACAATCACCTTTGGAAATGACGGATATTTTGAATATGCACCATCTGCAAATTCAAAAGGCATTAAAATAGGAAGTGACACAAGTGTTACAACCGCCGCCGCAGGCAGTGCAAAGATAATTGACTCAATGCTTGGCTTCGCTCAGGTTGACCCTAACACAACCCTTTATATAAGTTCACCTTTAATTGAAAACCCTGAGGGCAAATACACATTCACTTTTGACTATGTATATGCAGGTAACCCTATCGTTTCGGACTCACACGGTCTTGAAGTTTCAGTTGCCAATGGTTATATAACATCTCTTAAAGCAAATTTAAAGAGTTATTCATTGTTAAATTCAGGAAGTGAACATGATCCTCTTGAACTTATTGACGAACTTTATGCTAAATTAAGTAAGGACTACAAAAATGTAACCATAGATGAACTTTATTTCGGTTATTATGATTCCAACCGACCTATGACTCTTTCATGGCAGGCAAAAGCAAATAAATCAGAAGATGTTATATCGACAACATAATCAATCTCCAAAAAACATCAGTGTAAAAACCACTGCTAATATCATACCAGTAAAATCCGCAATCAATGCGGATTTTATTGTATGCCGAACTTTATTTATGCCAACCGAGCCATAATAAACGGCTATTGTGTAAAATGTTGTTTCGGTAGACCCCATCATAACAGAAGCACATCTACCAATAAAACTGTCAGGGGTGTAATTTTCAAAAATATCTGTCAAAACTGCAACGGCACCGCTCCCCGAAAGAGGTCTCATAAGTGCAAGAGGCACTACCTCCGATGGCATTTTTATACATTCTGTTACAGGTTTTAAAAAGTTTGTTATAATTCCAAGCGTTCCCGATGCCCTGAGCATTCCAACAGAAACTATCAGACCTACAAGTGCAGGAAAAATTTTAAACACCGTAACCAAACCCTCTTTTGCGCCGTCCATAAATGCATCGTAAATTCTGACTTTACCTAAAAATCCACTTATAACAATTACAAGTATAATTGCCGGCACACAAAAAGCACTTATGTATTCCATCAGAATTTTCTCCTTTTTTCAAAAATTTTTGCAGAAATAACCCCGAGTACCACAGAGCAAACTGATGTTATCCATACCGCAGGCATAATTTCAAAAGGACTTTTTGAGGCATATGCGCTTCTGAAAGCAAGAAGTGTTGTTGGAATTAACTGAATAGATGCTGTATTTATAACAACCATCATACACATAGCATTACTTGCTGTACCTTTAAACTTGTTCTCCTTCGCGAGTTCTTCCATTGCCGCCAATCCGAAAGGAGTTGCGGCATTTCCTATGCCGAAAATGTTTGCTGCCATATTCATAGAAATTGCCTTTTTTGCTTTTTCGGATTTTACATCTTTAAATAAAAAATTTATAACAGGTGATAGGAATTTTGCAAACTTATCCATAAGTCCACTCCTGTTTGCTATTTCCATCAGTCCCATCCAGAAGCACATTACTCCAAGCATAGATAGCACAGTTTCAACCGACTCCTTTGCACTATCCATAGCCGCCGCAGATGTTTCTGTCAGTTTTCCTGTAAATATACTGACAATAATTGAAATTCCAACAAGTCCGCCCCATATATAATTCATCATAAAAAAAACGCCCCCGTTTTATCTTATAAAACAAGAAGCGTTTTTATGCCAATATTATTTTTTAAAATCCTACATATTTAAGCCAGTTTATTACAAGTGGCATCCATTGTGCAATATGATTTAACATTTTGGGATCCTTACCTTCACAATGAATATGATTTTTGCAAAGTCCAAGACCGTGATTTCCTTCAGGAAAAATATGAACTTCTGCACTTGAACCCACACTTTTGATTTTTGATGCGTACTCAAGACTGTTTCTTACATCTACAACGTTATCGCTAAATGTGTGCCAGATAAATGCATCGGGAGTGCGGTCAGTTGCAATAAAATCAGGGCTTAAACTTGCGCCTTTCATACCATGTTCTTCCCACAAAAGATTTTTTCCTGAACCTGCGTGTGAATATTCTTTTCCGCAAAGATTTATAACAGGATAGCAAAGAATTTGCTTGTTTGGAATAAAATCTTCATTGTCGATTTCATCTGTTCCTTCAAATTCTATTTCATTATAATAAGTAGAAATCATTGCCGCAAGATGTCCTCCTGCTGATGACCCCATTACCGCAATTTTATTTTTATCAATGCCGAATTTTTCTGCATTATATCTTACAAAACGCACTGCGCGTCTTGCATCTAAAAGAGGAAGTGGAAATCTGTGAGGCGATACTCTGTAATCTACCACAAATGCAGAAATTCCGTTTTCATTAAAAAATTCCGCATAGTCTTTTCCCTCGTGATTTGCTCTGTGAGAATATCCGCCGCCCGGGAAAATTACAATGGCACCGTCTGATATTTTGTTTTCAGGTTCATAATATGTGATATAAGGAACCTCCTCGCACATACCGGGAACATTTTCCCACAAATCAAATTTCTGTACCATAATTATTCCTCCGTTAAATTTTTTTGGATTTTTTTCTTAACTCGCTGAATTGCATTATCAATACTTTTTGGTTCTTTTTCCAGTAATTCTGCAATTTCTGTGTAAGATTTTCCGTTTATGTAATGTTCCATTACTTCAAGTTCAAATTTACTTAATGATTTTCTTATTTTTTGCTCGGTGGATTTTAAATTTTCCTTGTCAATCATTATTTCTTCGGGGTTTAAACTTGTCCTTAAACTCAGCATTTCAATAAGAGTTCTTTCAGATTCGTCTTCGTATGCAGGTTTACTCAAGGAAATATAGGAATTTAGTGGCGAATGTTTTTGCCTTGTGGCAGTTTTGACTGCCGTGATAATCTGCCTTGTTATGCAGATATCAGCAAAATATTTAAATGATGCCTGTTTATCGGGTGAATAATCTCTTATGGCTTTAAAAAGTCCAATCATACCTTCCTGAACAATGTCATCACGATCTGCTCCCACAAGAAAGTATGCTCTTGTTTTAACGCGCACAAAGGTTTTATATCTGTCAATTAATGTATCGGCTGCGCGCCTGTCCCCTTCCTGGGCTTTTTCAACAAGAACCACATCGTCCAGCAGGTTATATTCATTTGCCATCATACACCCCTCCTTTTAAAAGATTTAAAAGAAAATTGCACAAATTGTGCAATTTTCTTCAGACTTACTGATTAACGCCGAATTTTTCACGAAGAATATTTCTTCTGATTGTTAAAAGTTTTGTTCCTCCCACAACTGACGCTCCAACAAGAAAATCAAAAATAAGATTATAGATAATAAGATTGAAACTGATTTGCGCCAAACCATAGTAAATAACTGGTATTCCAAGAGAAATAATGGCTGCAACACTTAAAAAAGCACATAAAGCACACGCATTTTTACTGCTGTCCTGCAAGGCATATTTTTTCTTGTAATCAAATGCGAAAAAGATTATAATCGCAAAAACTGCAATTAAAACAATAATATTTCCCGGAATAAGTGATTTTTTAACATTACTGTAAAGTGAGAAAAATCCACTTATAGCACTTGGTTTTCCTGAAGATGCAGGGTAATTGCCAAGATACTCTGTTTTAATAAACATAGAATTGTTTCCTGCAGATTTTAACATATTTCTCATATGCTGAGGATTTTTCATATACATTTTTGTAACATTAAGCGGTGTTACATTTCCCATAACACTGTCAAATTCGGGTGAAGTTATAAACTCCTGTGCCTCATTCTCAAAATATGCTTTTCCGCAAAGTTCATCTTTGCCGATGATTTTAAGGTCTGAAAGCACCGCAGAGCAAGCAGAATTATCACTTGATGCAACCCCATAAAATACGCTGTTATACTTGTCTCCGTCTGACATAATGCCAAGTGAAAATACGCTGCCTGATACAACAAGCAATCCGCAAATTACCAATATAATTTTATTTGCAATTTTCTTTTGTTTAAAAACAAGATAAAACGCAAACAATCCGATTATCACACCGATAGCACCTGTCTGTGGCATTGTACCTGCAAAAAGCGTGCCGAAAATTGCAAAAACAATAATATCTTTAATCTTTTCGTATCGGATAGCCATTAAAAGTGCACCAATCATCGGAATAAAATATGCAATTGCCGCTCCACATTCAAAAGGTGTATTGAAATATGAAACATAGCCGGTATCTGCTACAATAAGTACAGTTAAAGCACAAAGAAGTATGTTGTTCCACTTAATTTCAGATGTAAGTGCTTTTACAATCATATACACTCCCCAGACTGCAAAAATCATGTAGATAAGTGCAGGAAGTGCAGTCGGGATTACGGTATCAACAGGAAAAAACATTTTCACAAAACTATATACCAAATCCTTTGGCATAAAACTGAAATTCTTATCAGAGGCACCAAAGCCTGTGGAATAATATCCTGTACCCGATGCACCTTCTGCATCATAAAGTCCCATTGAAACCAGTCTCGGGGTTAAGTATCCGTTGTCTGCAACACCTAATCTTAAGCAAAAAAGTGTTAATATCATAACAACCAATACCAGTCCCGCTGTAACACAAGCATATTTGTTTGATTTGAAAAATTTTGTCATTTTTATCCCCTATTCATTTGCCTGTTTAAGTCTTTCAGCCTGATCGGCGGTAACAAGAGCATCAATAACCTCATCAATATCACCGTCTAAAATTGCTTCTAAGCGATGGAGTGTGAGACCGATTCTGTGGTCGGTAACACGTCCCTGTGGGAAATTGTATGTTCTTATTCTTTCACTTCTGTCCCCTGTTCCTACCTGACTTTTTCTCTGACTTGCAATTTCGCTGTTCTGCTGTTCCTGCATTAAGTCAAAAAGTCTTGAACGAAGGATTTTCATTGCTTTATCTTTGTTTTTGTGCTGAGATTTTTCATCCTGACAGGAAACAACAAGGCCTGTAGGAATATGAGTAATTCTTACCGCAGAGTCAGTTGTGTTAACGCACTGACCACCCGGTCCGCCTGCTCTGAAAACATCAATTCTTAAATCATTCTGATTGATTTCAACTTCAACTTCTTCAACTTCAGGAAGCACCGCAACTGTAACAGTTGATGTGTGAATTCTTCCGCCCGATTCGGTTGCAGGAATTCTCTGAACTCTGTGCACACCGCTTTCAAACTTAAGTCGGCTGTATGCACCTTTTCCCTGCAATAGGAAAGAAACTTCTTTAACACCGCCGATGTCGGTGATGTTTGATGAAAGCATTTCAAACTTCCAGCGGTTTCTTTCTGCATATCTTGTATACATTCTCATCAAGTCAGCACCGAAAAGTGCCGCTTCGTCGCCGCCTGCACCACCTCTGATTTCAACGATAACGTTTTTCTCATCATCAGGGTTTTTAGGAAGCAACATAATTTTGAGTTCTTCTAAAATAGCAGGCATTTTTTCTTTAGCATCTTCTGCTTCCATTTCTGCCATTTCGATTAATTCTGCATCTGTTTCTTCTGCTAAAATTTCATTTGCTTCAGAAAGTGCAGTTTCTGCTTTTTTATATTCAAGATATTTTTCAACAATAGGCGAAAGTTCAGCATTATCTTTGTAAAGCTGTGTCATTTTTTCCTGATCTGACATTATTGAAGGGTCAGTCATATTTTTTTCGATTTCTAAAAACCTTTCATATATCGCCTGTAATTTATCAAGCATGTATAAACTCCTTCCGATAAGACTTAAATCTTATCTGTTGCTTTTTGTTTTAAGTATTCGTTTATAAATCCGTCAATATCGCCGTCCATAACCGCACCGATATTACCCATTTCAAAACTTGTTCTGTGGTCTTTTACCAGATTGTATGGATGGAAAACATAAGATCTTATCTGGCTTCCCCAGGCAACATCTTTCTGTTCACCCTTGATATCTTCGATTTTTTCTTTCTGTTCTCTTTCCATAATTTCCGCAAGTTTTGCTTTGAGCATTTTCATAGCCATTTCACGGTTTTTATGCTGTGAGCGTTCATTCTGACAAGATACAACAACACCTGTCGGAATGTGTGTAATTCTGATAGCAGAGTCAGTTTTGTTGATGTGCTGACCGCCCGCACCTGATGCACGATAAGTGTCCACCTTCAAATCATCAGGATTGATTACAACAGTTGTATCTTCTTCAATTTCAGGCATAACTTCCAAACTCGCAAAAGATGTGTGGCGTCTTCCTGCGGCATCGAATGGTGAAATTCTTACTAAACGGTGAACACCTTTTTCACATTTTGCATAGCCGTATGCGTTAAGTCCGCTTACCTGGAAAGTAACACTCTTAATTCCCGCTTCATCGCCTTCTAAAAAGTCGATAGTGGTAACTGTAAAACCTCTGCGTTCTGCCCATCTTGTATACATTCTGTAAAGCATCTGCGCCCAGTCCTGAGACTCGGTTCCGCCTGCACCTGAATGGATTGTTAAAATCGCATTATTTTTATCGTATTCACCTGAAAGAAGTGTTTCAAGAGTCATTTCTTCAAGGCGCTTTTCGATATCTTTTACGCTCATCATTATTTCTTCAAGCATAGAAATGTCTTCCTCTTCGTCAGCCATTTCTGCTAAATCGCCTGCGTCAATATAATCATTGTAAAGGCTTTCATAAGCCTCAACCTTTGATTTTAATTGTTTTGTTTTCTGCAAAACTTTCTGTGAGTTTTCCATATCACTCCAGAAATCTTCTGCAGTTGCCGCATCTTCCAGTTCTTTAATTTTTACTAAAGTTCCGGCGATGTCAAAGTGAATCCCTCAGTTCTTCTACTCCGCCTTTCATTTCTGAAAGACGAGCTTTAATTTCGTCAAATTCAAGCATTTATTCACAACCTTTATAAATTATTTTCTGCGATTTATTTACCGCAGCATTTTTTGTATTTAAGTCCCGAACCGCACGGACACGGATCGTTTCTTCCGACCTTTTCTGATTTTGCCTGAGTTACAATCTTTTTCTTTTCTCCGGGATTTTCTTCCCTTGATTCAGAAACTGCCTTTGCAACTTCAGCGCGTTTTGTATTAATTTTTGCAGTTAAAACGAATCTTCCCACATCTACTTTTATGTTTGCAATCATTTCATCAAACATATCAGAACCAACTGCTTTATATTCCATTGCAGGATCTTTCTGACCGTATGATCTGAGCCAGATACCTTGCTTTAACTGATCCATTTCGTCAATGTGGTCCATCCATCTTGTATCAACCACACGAAGCATAATAATTCTTTCAAGTTCTCTTATGGCATCTGAGCCGAATTCTTCTTCTTTTTTGGCATAATGCTCAAAAGCCTTGTCTGTAAACTGTTCGATTAAGTCAATCTTTTCAAGATTTTGCTTATCTTCAAAAGTGTAGGAAATTTCACCTTCAGGAAGGAATGCACCCTCTGCTTCTTTGATTAAGCCATCCAAATCCCAGTCATCAACAAACTCGCCGCCCTGTGTATGACGGGCAACTAAATCTTCAACATAACTCGATACCATACCTTTGATTGTATCTGTAATGTCTGTACCGTCAAGCACCTGTCTGCGTTCTTTGTAAATAAGTTCTCTCTGGGTATTCATAACATCGTCATATTTAAGAACGTTTTCTCTGCGGTCAAAGTTCATACCCTCAACACGCTTCTGGGCAGTTTCAATAGCACCTGAAAGCATTTTTGCCTCCAGCGGAGTATCGTCTGCAAAACCCATTTTTTCAATCATACCAATATATCTTTCAGAGCCGAAAAGACGCATAATATCGTCTTCCATAGCAATGTAAAACTTGGTATTACCAGGGTCTCCCTGACGACCTGCACGACCTCTTAACTGATTGTCAATTCGTCTTGACTCATGTCTTTCAGTTCCGATAATATAAAGTCCGCCAAGGGCCTTTACTTCATCGTGTTCAGGCAAAACTTCCGCTTTAAATTTATCGTGAAGTTCTTTGAAAGTT
This sequence comes from Clostridia bacterium, assembly GCA_045660065.1. Classification (GTDB taxonomy): domain Bacteria; phylum Bacillota; class Clostridia; order RGIG6154; family RGIG6154; genus RGIG2094. The sequence goes on along the minus strand of JAZRDC010000011.1, from coordinate 7,845 downwards.
TTTCTTGCAGAAATAATTTCTTCGTCGGTGGTGTCTCCATAACTTGTGGCTTCTAAAATCATTTCTTCAGAAAATCCCTGTTTTCTCATTTCTTTTTTTGCCATAAATTCAGGGTTACCGCCAAGCATAATATCAGTGCCACGGCCCGCCATATTGGTTGCGATTGTAACTGCGCCCTTTTTACCTGCCTGGGCTACGATTTCTGCTTCTTTTTCGTGTTGTTTTGCATTTAAAACATTGTGCGGAATTCCGTTTTTCTTAAGCATTGCAGAAAGTTGTTCTGATTTTTCAATGGTGATTGTACCAACCAAAACAGGCTGTTTTCTTTCATAGCAATCTTTAATCTGTGCAACAACTGCATCCAATTTTCCTTTTTCGCTTTTGTATATAATATCGTCTTCATCAATTCTTTCCAAAGGCTTGTTTGTAGGAATTTCTACAACATCAATTTTATAAATTGTCTGAAATTCTTTTTCTTCTGTAAGTGCAGTACCTGTCATACCCGAGAGTTTTTTATAGAGTCTAAAGAAATTCTGGAATGTGATTGTAGCTAAAGTCCTGCTTTCATTTTCGACTCTGACGCCTTCTTTTGCTTCAATCGCCTGATGAAGTCCGTCCGAATAGCGTCTTCCTGGCATAATTCTGCCTGTAAATTCATCGACAATCATAACTTCATTGTCTTTTACAACATACTGTCTGTCCCTTACCATAACGCCGTTTGCGTGGAGTGCCTGATTGATATGATGCTGTAGCTTCATATTTTCGGGGTCTGCTAAATTTTCTATTCCGAATGCAGTTTCAGCCTTAGAGATACCGCGCGGAGTCAAAGTCGCAGTCTTTGCCTTTTCGTCTACAATGTAGTCGGCATCAACTTCGTCTGTAACAAGCTCTTTGTCGTCCTGCTCGGTTACAACCAACTTCTTTAATCTTTTTACGAACTGGTCGGCATCTTTATAAAGGTTATTAGCCCTGTCGCCCATACCAGAAATAATAAGCGGAGTTCTCGCTTCGTCAATTAAAATCGAGTCAACTTCGTCGACAATGGCATAGTTATAGCCACGCCCTACCATCTGCTCTTTGTAGGTAACCATATTATCACGAAGATAGTCAAAGCCAAGCTCATTATTTGTGCCGTAGGTAATATCTGCATTATATGCTTCTTTTCTTTGGGTTTGAGAAAGGTCGTGAATAATAAGACCTACCGAAAGACCCAAAAATCTATAAACCTTGCCCATCCACTCGGAGTCTCGCTTTGCTAAGTAGTCATTGACCGTTACAATATGAACGCCGTCGCCCGTTAAGGCGTTAAGGTATGCAGGTAAAGTCGACACAAGAGTTTTACCTTCACCTGTTTTCATTTCGGCAATTCTTCCCTGATGAAGAATGATACCGCCTATAACCTGCACATAAAAGTGCTTCATTCCGAGCACACGAAAGCTCGCCTCTCGCATTACTGCAAAGGCTTCGGGAAGAATGTCGTCAAGTGTTTCACCCGACTTTAATCTTTCTTTAAATTCGTTTGTTTTTGCTTTCAATTCCAAGTCGGAGAGCTTTTTCATATCGCTATCCAAAGCCAATACCTTATCGGCAATCGGCTTTACTCTTTTTAGCTCTCTTTCGGAATATGTGCCGAAAATCTTATCAAAAAGTCCCATTTATATATTGTTTCCTTTCCGGAATAAATCCAAAATATGTCTATTATATCTTAGTATATCATATTCCGCGGAAAATTACCATAGTTTTTTTCTCTTTCCTGAAAACTATCGCAAAATATATAATATGAACGGTTGCCGCAAGTATCCACGAAACAGGGTACGAAATGTAAAGATTTTCAAGCACCGGATTTAAGGGGAATATTAGAAATACCCAGACTATTCTGAAAAGACAGGTTGTTAAAATCATCATCATTGTCGGTGCAACCGATCTTCCCATACCCCTTAATGCTCCGCCAAAAATCTCAGTAAAACATAGAATAAAATAAAGCGGATAGTTATACACGGCTCTTATCATTCCGTTTTTTACTACTTCATAAGAATCAGAATAAAGAGACAGAAGATTTTCAGAAAATGCTACCGAAATCAGCGAAAGTCCTGCTACTACCGAAACTGCTATTGCTGAAGTGGTCAGGACAATTCTTTTTATTCTTTTCATATTTCCTGCAGCATAATTCTGCCCTGTAAAGCTCAACGAACCCTGACCGAAAGCGCTTACTGCAATCCACAAAAATCCTTCAATGCTGATAGCCGCCGCATTGCCTGCCATTACAATCTTTCCAAAGGAATTTACAGCAGACTGTATGGAAATATTTGAAAAAGAAACTACCATTCCGCCGACTCCTGACGGAATTCCTATTTTCATCATTCTTAAAAGTATCTTTTTGTTTAGTTTAAGTTTTCTTAAATCAAGTCTGCACGGTCCGTCTATTTTCATAAGTGCTCTGACAATCAAAACCGCACTTACGATTTGCGAAATTATTGTCGCAATCGCAACGCCAGCAACATCCATTTTGAATTTGATTACAAACAAAAGATTTAAAAGAACATTTATTACACCTGCAATTATTAAATATATCATAGGTCTTCTTGTATCGCCTACTGCACGCATTATTGCATCGGAATAGTTATAAAGCATAGTTACAGGCATTCCAAGAAAATATATCCTAAGATATAATGTTGCCTTATCTATTACATCATCGGGTGTTGACATTAGTCTTAAAGCAGTTTTTGAAGCAAAAAACCCGATAATTGCAAGAACGACTCCTGCAAACAAAGAAAAGAGAACCGATGTATGTACAGTGTCATGTGCCAGTTTATCATTACGGCTTCCTATTGACTGTGCTACAATTACATTGGTTCCCACGGCAAGTCCTACAAAAAGATTTATAAAAATATTTACAAGGGCACTGTTAGACCCAACTGCCGCAAGCGATGCTTCGCCAGCAAATTTTCCGACAACTATTGTATCAGCCGTATTAAACAAAAGCTGGAGCATTCCCGACAGCATAATAGGTACAGAAAAAAGAAGCATTTTCCCGAAAATCCCGCCGTCTAACATATTGATTTTATAGTCTTTTGCCATTTTTCACACTTCCTTTGTTATTTTAAAACCTCAATAACATTAACATCGTTGTCCGACAAAACCGTTTTCCATTCTTCTGTCAGTTTTGTATCGGTAATAATTGTATCAACCGACTTTAAATCGGACACTATCGGCACACCGAGTTTGCCGATTTTTTTGTGGTCGCAAAGAAAAATGGAGGTTTCCGCTCTTTCCATCATCGCCTTTTTTATTTCAGCCTCTTCTTCATTAGATTCGGTTAAACCCCTTAAAATAGTCGCACCCCTGCACGAGAAAAAGAGTTTATTTGCATAGTAGCTTTTTTTGATTGTTTCTTCGGCAATTCTTCCGATAAAGGACATATTTTTAGCGTGCAAAAGTCCGCCAACACATATAACCTTTATGTTATCAAGTCCCTGAAGCTCTAAAATGACTCTTTCGGCATTGGTGATAACGGTGATACCCTTCTTATCCTTTATGGATTTTGCAAGGTAATAGCAGGATGTGGAAGCATCTAAGAAGATGGTCTCGCCATCCTTTATCATTTCTGCGGCACGGCGTCCGATTCTCTCTTTTCCTTCGGCATTTACTGTCGCTCTTTCTAAATAATCCATATCAGCGTCCGAGCCTTCAACCAGTGTTGCTCCGCCGTATGTTCTTACCAAAACGCCCTGCTTTTCAAGTTTTTCCAAGTCGCCTCTTATAGTTTCGGTAGTAACTTCAAACATTTTTGCAAGCTCAATAACCAAAACACTCTTTTCCTTATTTATAATTTCTTCAATTTTTCGTCTTCTTTCAACCGCTAACACCTTAAATTCTCCTTCCATAAAACGCCAAAATGGGAGTATCGGAAAAATACTTTCGATACTCCCTTATTTTTATATAATTGTCTGCCATAAATCAGGGTGCGGATTTGCAATAACTTCTGTGTTAATTAAAACGCCTTCATCTATTGCTATCTTTGCACCTGCTTCTACAGCCGCCAAAACATCAGCAACTTCGCCTGTCAATGCTACAAAGCATTTACCGCCCATACCTCTGGCAATTCTTACCTCTATCAAATCAACTACGCCCGACTTTACCGCCGCATCTGCCGCTTTTATAGCCGACGCCGCCGTAAAGGTTTCGATAATGCCAAGAGCACCTTTCGGGGTAGCATTTGCTGTTCCCGAAACGGCGTCATAGACCTTATCACCAAGGCTACCGATTACAAACTTGTCAATAAGTGCACCTTCCGCAATAGCCGCCGCTCTTTCTACCGCCGCAGAAATGGACGCTAAGTTACCACCAATGACAGTAACATATTTTCCCGGGCAGACACTGCCCGAATCAATAAGTTCAACATTGGCACTTTTTAGCATCTCGTCTGTAATCTTAATGCCCTTTGATATATTCATAACTTCAATTAAGCCAATTGACTTTATCATTATAATCCATCCTTATAAAGAGCCTTATTTCTTAATAACTATTCTAAAGTCGGTTACTTCTGTAACCTGTCCACTAATACTTGCGTGCATACAGGTACCAAGCATATTTTCAGGGGTTTTTGCAATCATATCTCCCCTTTTTACCTTGTCTCCTACTTTAACCAACGGTTTGGCAGGTGCTCCCACGTGCTGAGACATCGGGATATACACATATTCAGGGTCAAAGGTTCTCATATCTCTTGTTACCGTTTTTCCCATAAAGCGTTTTAGCCCAAGTCTTTCTGATAAAACCTTTGAAGACACAAGTCTGCCGCTTCTATATGGGCTTACATTTTCGACCTTCCGTCCATTCTTTCGTCTAAAGCCCTGACGGCCAAGCTCGCCCTTTATCTCCATTGCAATAGCCTGAGGGTCTAACATCTGCTGGCACGCAATTACCGTACATACTCCGCAACCGCAGCAAAGCGAGGCATTTAAAAATGCTTCACTGTCGGATATTTCCGAATGTGATGCCGCTCTTAAAACCTTATGCACCTTTAAATCATAACCCATTAGGTATCTCGGGCACATATCGGTACACATATGACATTCGCAGCAAGCAGCCGATGCTCTCTTTAATGTGATAGACAAAGGTCTTAGTCTTCTCTGGATAACCTCGTGCTCTTTCGGGAAAATCAAAAGTCCCTTGGTGGTCTTGGTTACCACATCATTTTCCAAGCTCACAAGCTTTCCCATCATAGGTCCGCCGTTAATTACCATTTTTCCGTCTAAATCGTTATATCCGCATGCATGAAATAGCTCTTTTATCTTCATTCCGACGGGCACCTTTACCGTAATATCACGGTCTGTGTCTCCGCCGATTGTTACATATTTTTCTACAACGGGAGTGTCTTCATTAAATAGCTTCCAGATATTAAAAAGTGTTTCGGTATTGCATACCATTACACCTACATCCAAAGGAATACCGCCCTCGGGGATAATCCTGCCCGTAGTTTCGTATGTAAGCACCACTTCGTCGCCCGCAGGGTAAATGTCGGGGATTTCCTTTACAGAAATCCTTGTCCCTTCCATATCGGCTACAACCTTAGGGTCTAAAAGATATCTGTTTTTACCCTTTATGCCGATTATCGCCTCTTTGGCCCCCATAGTATCCAAAAGCATATTAAGTGTTTCCACTACCAAATGCAAGTGCTTCTGGAAAATATGATGGTCAACCATCATCAAAGGCTCACACTCTGCGGCGTTTACTAAAATTATCTCGGTTTTTTCGGACAGCTTATTCTGTGTAGGAAAGCCCGCACCGCCGGCACCTACAACGCCTGCTTCATATATTAACTTTTTTAAATCGTTAAGAAGCATTTATCAAATGTCCTTTCTTTTTACTGAATTTCGTCAACAATTCCGACAATAGCCGCATCAACGGGAGCATCATTTCTGTCAACACCGAGTCTTGCAGAGCAGCCTGTGGTAATGATAACCTTTTCACCAATGCCCGCACCAACTCCGTCAACAGCCAAAATTTCTTTCCCTGTCGGCTTGTCATTCTCTATAACTTCGGCTATCAGAAGCTTGTAGCCTACCAATTTTTCATTTTTACTTGTGGAAACAATAGTTCCCTTAACTCGTGCCAATAACATATCTTTATTCTCCGTTTTTTATTTATTTCTTTGCGAGAATTTCTACACGGTCGCCTGTCTTAATCGCCGATGCATTTGCGTCATCGGTATCAATATGCATTTCTGTATTGAAATCCTTATGTACTCTTACCTGAACATCATAATATTTAGTCGGCTTCGAGTTTTGAATTTCAACATCTACTAAATCGTTGTCTTTTATGCCGTACTTTAGGGCATCTTCGGGTGTCATATGAATATGACGGTTGGCTATAATACAGCCTTCATTTAAAAACACGCTTCCCTTAGGTCCTACAAGTGCCATAGGTGCGCTTCCCTTTATTTCGCCAGACGGACGAACAGGCGGGCTTACCTTTAATTTAAAAGTATCGGTTCTGGAAATTTCAATCTGCGAATCTTTCCTTACAGGTCCCAAAACCCTTACTCCTTCAATAGTTTTAAGCGAAGGGCTTACCAATGTAACACATTCTTCCGCCGCAAACTGACCGCCCATAAGATATTTTTTAGGGGTGAGTTCATGACCTTTTCCAAAAAGTGTTTCAAGGTCTTTCTTTGACAAATGCACGTGTCTTGCCGATACGCCGACCTTTATGCCATCGTCCGCATTTTCAGTTTTTAATATCTCAAGGATACTTTCGGTAACCTTTCTTACAATGCTTTCGTCTATCATAGTGCCCTCCAAAAGAAGTTTTGCCTTGGGGAGAGATGTTTCTCTCCCCAAAGGACTTTTTTAAAGATTATGCCAATCCGATTAGATAGCAGGTAAAATCTTCTCCACATCTCCGTGCGGACGGGGAATTACGTGAACTGATACAAGCTCACCTAACTTAGAGCCTGCTGCTGCACCTGCATCTGTAGCTGCCTGAACTGCACCAACATCACCTCTTACCATTACAGTAACTAAACCTGAACCGATTCTCTCTGTGCCGATAAGCTGAACGTTAGCTGCTTTAACCATTGCATCTGCTGCTTCGATTGCTGCAACAAGACCTCTTGTTTCTACCATACCTAATGCTTCTACTGCCATTTTAGTATCCTCCTCTTTTTAGAGCTTTTCGCTCAATAATTAACTTGATTTCTTTGTGCTCCGTTTTGTCGGAGTCTTTTTATCTGTACCCTTTTGGGCTGTCTTTTTTGGAGCAGCCTTTTGGGTTTCAGCCTTTTTTGTTGCCGCCTTTTTAGGAGCGGGCTTTTTTTCGGACACTGTTTCTTCTTTTTTTGATGGAACTGTGCCCTGATTAGTTGCTGCACTTTCGGAATTTACCTTTACTTCATCTTCGTCCAAGTGCAAAAACTTAAGTATTTCTTTATGCGGTCTTGCAATAACTTCAGCCGCCTTAAAGCAGTTCATTCGAATTGCCGCCGCTTTTCCTGTTTCAACCGATGCGGTTACCGCTGAAACCGAGCCTTTTACGACGATTGTTACAAGTCTGCCGCCCAATTTTCTTTCGCACGCCACAAACTCAACATCCGCCACCTTGGTCATCTCGTCAAGCATCATAATTGCATTACCGAGAGCGGAAACCTCAACTAATCCTAAGGAAAATTCCATAGTCTAATCCCTCTCTTACTTAGAATTTGGGAAGAATCTTCTCAACATCAGCGTGAGGACGGGGAATTACGTGCTGAGCACCAAGCTCACCAAGTCTTGATGCAGCCTGAGCACCTGCTTCAACTGCAGCCTTAACTGCGCCAACATCGCCTCTTACGATAACGCTTACAAGACC
>JAZRDC010000010.1:0-17064 GCA_045660065.1 Clostridia bacterium | reverse complement strand
AAAGCAAAACACAACAAAGCGCTCATTATTGATGAGTGCAATTTCATTGTTATTGTGCTTCTCAATGCTTTTAGGAACAACCTTTGCGTGGTTCACAGATAGCGTTACAAGTGCAAATAACATTATCAAGTCCGGTAATCTGGATGTTGAAATGTACTGGGCAGACGGTACAGCAGCAGTTCCAACTGCAGACGCAGACTGGACAGACGCATCATCAGGTCCAATCTTCAAGAATGAGTTATGGGAACCAGGTTATGTAGAAGTTCGTCACATCAAAATTGAAAACAAAGGTTCACTTGCTCTTAAATATCAGTTGGCAATTGCTGCTAACGGAGAAGTATCTGACCTTGCAAATGTAATCGATGTTTACTATGCAGATCCTGCTGCTCAGATTGCAGATCGTACTCAGATTCCAGCTGACAAGAAACTCGGTACTCTTACTGAAGTTCTTGCTAACCTTAATGCAACAGCTAGTGGTAACCTCGAAGCAGGTAATGCTCACACAGTTACTCTTGCATTCAAGATGCAGGAATCAGCAGGCAACGAATATCAGAACTTAGCAATCGGTTCAGATTTCGCAGTTAAACTTGTTGCTACACAGCTCACAGCAGAAAACGACAGCTTTAACAATGAATATGACAAAGATGCCGCTTGGGATGGCACTATTCCTGCCTCAAAGCCAGATACTCTCGTTGTTGACACTGCTACAAAATTAATCTCTATCAACGATGCTGATGCATTTGCTTATCTTGACACTCTGTTGAACGATGGCAACTTCGTTGCCAACTATGGTGCCAAGTGGCAGTACAGCATTGAATTGAACTGTGACATTAACCTCTTCAACAAAGAGTGGACTCCTATCTATCTGAGCAATGTTCTTGCCTTCGATGGCAAGGGACACACAATTAGCAACCTGAATATTACCAGTGGCAAAGACAGCGTAGGTTTGTTCGGTGCTCTTGATACTAATGACCTCGGTTATGGCACTATTAAGAACCTTACCATTGACGGTGCTTCTGTAAAGGGCGGCAACAATTCCGGTGTACTTGTTGGTAGCTCTACTGGAACTATTGAAAACGTAACCGTTTTGAATGCTACTATTGAAGCAAACAAGTATATTGGCGGTCTCGCCGGACGCACCTGTAATGTAAAAAATTGTGCCGTTAAGAACAGCACCGTTGTTGCTTCTGATAAGACCGTTGGCGGTCTCGTTGGTTACTGCATTAATGACCCCGGCATTGCAACCGCAACCGGCAACACTGTTGAGAAGGTAACCGTTACCGGTACTTGGAACGTTGGCGGTATGTTCGGTCAGGCACAGAATGCAACTGTTGATGGCAATACCGTGAAGACCGTAACCGTTACCAGCACTAAGGCACTTCCTGCTGATGCTTCCTCTAACGAAGTTCGCACCGCAGAGGTTGCCGCTCGTAGCGCATTCGCTGGCACTACTATCGGTACTAACACTGTTGAAAATGTAACTCTTAATAATCAGTAATAAAAAAAAGCACCCTGATGGGTGCTTTTTTTATTTATCAAATTTTTCAAAATAGGCTTTTATTTTTTCAAAACTTTCATCGCTTAAGTCGTGTTCTAATTTACAACTATCCTCGTAGGCGACTCTTTCGCTTACACCAAGTGCCATTAATGCTTTTGCTATTACCTGATGGCGCTCGTACACACGCACGGCAACTTCTAAGCCCTTACCTGTTAATGTAATTTTACCCTCATGGTCAACATTTATATATCCCTCTTCGCGGAAGCCTTTCATCGCAACAGAAATACTTGGCTTTGAAAATCCAAGTTCGTTTACAATGTCTATACTTCTCACCGATCCGTTTTTCTCAATAAGTGAATATATAGTTTCAAGATAATTTTCTGCTGATTCTTTAATAATCATTGCCTGTACCTCATACCTTTTATTATATATGTATTTTATCACACAAAATCTTATTTGTCAAAAAGAAACTTTTTTCAAAAAAGTATTGACAAATAATGTAAATAATGTTAAAATATCATAAGTTAGCGGAGACTAACTACAAAAAGGAGTTGAATCAAATGAATTTATCAGAAGCAGAAGTACGAAAAGAATACATAATCAAAGCCATCAACACAGACGACGAAGAACTTAATTCATTTCTTTTTACTCTTGGCTGCTATTGCGGTGAGCCTATTACAGTCCTCACCCACGTTATAGGCGGATGCATAGTTGCAATCAAAGATGGCAGATACAATATGGACAAGCAGTTAGCACAAGCAATTATTATATAAGCGGCAAGTCTTTTTTTAAGGCGGTGCCGTATATATTTTGACCAATGGTTAGTTTGTGCTAACCTAAAGATTACACCCTTATAAAGGAGAGAATAAAACAATGAGAATTGCCTTAACAGGTAACCCGAACAGCGGCAAAACCACTATGTTCAACGCTCTTACCGGCAAAAACGAACGCGTGGGAAACTGGGCGGGTGTTACTGTTGATAAAAGAGAAGGTATGGTTAAAAAATCATATTGCCCGAAAAACACAGAAATCGTGGCGGTTGACCTTCCCGGCGCATATTCAATGTCGCCGTTCACATCAGAAGAAAGTGTTACAAGCAGTTATGTTAAAAACGCAAAACCCGATGCTATCATCAACATCGTGGATGCTACCAATTTAAGCAGAAGTTTGTTTTTCACAACTCAACTCTTAGAACTTGGTATCCCTGTTGTAGTTGCATTAAACAAAAGCGATATCAATGAAAAAAGAGAAACTTCAATTGATATTAAGGTTTTGTCTGAAAAACTGGGATGTCCTGTTATTGAAACTATTTCAACCAATTCAAAAGGCATAAAGGCGGTTATTGAGGCTACGATAAATGCTAAAAACAACATTCAGAAACCACCTTATGTTCAGGGCGATATTGACCTTACAGACAAGGCTGTTGTTGAAGCAGACGATAGAAATCGTTTTGCTTTTGTAAATGCTCTTGTGGATATTGTGGAAACAAAAAAAATTCCGTCAAAAAGTTTTAATGTTCAGGACAAGATTGATGCAACAATCACAAAACCATGGATTGGTCTTCCTATATTTGCAGTTGTAATGTGGTTTGTTTTCTGGGTGTCCCAGGCATCATTGGGTCCGTGGCTTGCAGAAAGTGTTCTTTGCCCTGTTATTGACAGTTTCGGCGAAGTTGTTGCCGTATGGATGGAAGGCACAGCACCAATTCTGCAAACTGTGGTAGTTGACGGTATTGTTGGCGGTGTAAGTGCAGTAGTAGGATTTTTACCTCTTGTTATGGTAATGTACTTTTTAATTGCACTTTTGGAAGACTGCGGATATATGGCTCGTGCTACCATTGTACTTGACCCTATTTTCAAAAAAGTAGGTCTTTCAGGAAAATCTGTTATCCCATTTGTTGTAGGTACAGGTTGCGCAATCCCTGGAATTATGGCATCAAGAACAATCCGCAATGAAAGAGAAAGACGAGCGACTGCAATGCTTGCTCCCTTTATGCCCTGCGGTGCTAAACTCCCTGTAATTGCACTTTTTGCAGGTGTATTTTTCGGTGGCAATGAATGGGTTGGTACAATAATGTACTTTGTGGGAATTTTCATTATTTTCATAGGCGCTCTTTTGGTAAATAAAATTACAGGCGTAAAGAATAAAAAATCATATTTCATTATGGAAATCCCTGAATATAAAATCCCAAGCCTTTGGCTTGCATTCAAGTCTATGTGCTCAAGAGGCTGGGCTTACATTGTTAAAGCAGGTACAGTTATTTTAGTATGTAATGCCATTGTTACCATTATGCAGTCATATGCGTGGAATTTGCAGTTGGCAGAAAGTGCAGATCAGTCAATTTTAGCATCAATCGCCCACCCTATTTCAATACTTCTCATCCCATTGGGCTTTGGTGTATGGCAAATTGCTGCTGCATCTGTTACAGGCTTTATTGCAAAAGAAAATGTTGTTGGAACACTTGCATCAGTTTATGCAATTTCTAACTTTATCGATACAGAAGAACTTGTTTTAGTGGGCGGTTCTTCAGAAGTTGCCGCTATTATGGGACTTACAAAAGCCGCAGCCCTGTCTTGCCTTATGTTCAATCTTTTCACACCGCCTTGCTTTGCGGCAATCGGCGCTATGAATGCAGAACTTAAAAGTGCAAAATGGCTTTGGGGCGGAATTGGTCTGCAACTTGCTACCGGCTACATCACAGCGTTTTTTGTGTATCAGATTGGTTCAGTTTTTGAAACCAACGCCCTTGGCACAGGTTTTGTTCCCGGTTTAATCGCAGTACTTGCTATGGCGTCAGTTATTATGGGTCTCATTTTCAAGGCAAATAAGGAGTAATTTATGAAAAATTTAATTGTTACACTAATAGTAATCGCAATAATTGCACTGGCCGTTTTTTACATAATCAGACAAAAGAAAAAAGGTGTTAAATGCATCGGTTGTCCATCAGGCGGAAAGTGCGACAGTTGCAACAGTAAAACTTGCAACTCTAAACACTAAAAGAGATGTAAAAAAAATCCAGAACACAAAAATGGCTTAAATTTAATTAAATAAGAATTAAAAACTTAAAAACTTTAAACAGTATGTAGAAAATCCCTGATTAAATCAGGGATTTTCTTTTTAACAAAAGCCATTTTTGTTACGAAAAAACTTCGCCTCTCAGCGTATCTATATACGCTTTCGGGTAGCCAAACACCAAAGGAAGCCTTTGGCGTTTGCTCAGTTTTTCCGTTCTGAACATTTTTCCTATCTCTTAAAAAAAAGCGTGTATCTTACCGATACACGCTTTTTTTTACTTTATTATTCAGCGATTTCTTCAACAACAACGTTCTGAAGAACAATTCTTTCTGCTGTTGTCTGCGGTGGGATGCTCATTGTCATAGCCATTCCGTATTCAACGCCTAAAAACATACCTTCTTTGATTTCTTCTTTAGAAACTTCTTTATCACCTGCGAAGATTTTTGTTTCTTCTGCAATGTGAACGATAACTTCACCACGGGCTTCATCTTCTACTAAAAGTGAACCTTCTTCTGTAAAGCCTTTAACTGTTACCATTGAAAGAGTAGCAATTTTGTATGCCCCCTCTTCAACTTCATCAGCATAACCGCCTAAAACTTCTGTTACAAAGTTTACAGGAACATATGTTTTGTCATCAATGAGTGTAGGTGCTTTTCCCAAAGGTCTGTGAGCCATTCTTGAAAATGCGTAAGCATCTTCACCAATTGCCATTGTTGCATAAGATGCACCTTTGATTACTTCGATTGACCAGTTTTCTTCATTCCAGTTTACTGTGTAGCCAAGGCCTTCAGCAACTTCACGGAGAGGAATCATTGTAATTCCATCTACTTCTTCTACTTCAACATATGGAAGTGTTGCACCGTTTACCATAACAGTTTCTTCAACAACAGGTTCACTGATTAACATTACATCGCCCTGAATTTCATCAGGTACATTATAATTAAGTACTACATCCTCTGCGTATGCTGCAACGCTTGCAAGCATTCCTACTGCAGCAACTGCTGCTAAAACTCTTTTCTTTACGTTCATCTTTTTTTCCTCCATTTAATTTTATAAGATAAATTTTTTGGTAACTCTCATTGGTTACATATGGTTAGACGGGGGACTTTTCATAAAGTTCCATAATTTTTTAAAAATTTTTTATATTGCGAAAAAACTTTTTAAATGGTATACTTAATATATAAAGAGAGGGATTTTATGAAACAGGCAAATCAAAAATTAAAACTTTTGTATTTAGCACAGATTTTACTTGACAAAACTGACGATGACCACACATTAACCGTTCCTGAAATGATTTCAGAACTTGCAAAACAAGGAATATCTGCTGAAAGAAAAAGTATATACGACGATCTTGAAAACTTAAAACTGTTCGGTCTTGACATATGCTCAAGAAAAACAAAAACTCACGATTACTTTATTGGCAGTCGCGATTTTGAACTTCCCGAACTTAAACTTTTGGTAGACAGCGTACAGTCATCAAAATTTATCACTCACAAAAAAAGTATGGAACTTATTTCAAAAATTGAAAAACTCACAAGCCATGAAAACGCTAAAAAACTACACCGTCAGGTGGTGGTTACAAACAGGGTTAAAGCATATAACGAACAGATATATTATAATGTAGATAAAATCCACGAGGCTATTGCATCTAACTGTCTTATAACATTTAAATACTTTAATTTAAATGCAAACAAGGAAAAAGAATATCGCAAAAATGGTGAATTTTACACAGAATCCCCTATCGCGCTTACCTGGGATGATGAAAATTACTACCTTATTACATACAAAGAAAAGTACGGACATTTTACACACTATCGTGTGGACAAAATGGACAGCATCGCCTTAACCGATGAAAAAAGAGTGATGCCACCTGAAGAATTTGACCTTTCTGCCTACGCAAAATCAGTATTTTCTATGTTCGGCGGCGAATCGACCAGAGTTGAAATAGAATTTGACAATTCCCTTTCAGGAGTTGTTTTCGACAAATTCGGCACAGATATACCAATTATCAAATCAGACAACAATCACTTTAACTGCTATGTAAATGTTGCGGTGAGCCCTCAATTTTTGTCCTGGATTATGAGTTTTGGTAACAAAGCCAAAATCAAATCCCCCGAAAGCGTTGTGGATAAACTTAGAGAACATTTAGCAGAACTGAATAATCTTTATAAACAATAAAAAATGGTGCGATATGCACCATTTTTCATATCTCAATTAACTTTGTATTAATATCATCAAATACTCTCTTAAAAGACTCTTCCAGAGGTCCTTCTGCGATTACGCAATCAATTTCGGAAAATTGTGCAAGTTTCGCAAAACCGACTCTTCCTATTTTAGAATTATCGCAAACATAGTATTTTTTCTCGGCATTTTTCATCATCGCCTGTTTAATACCACATTCCTGTTCGTTACTTTCTAAAATCCCTGCGCTTTCTGTTGCGCCTCTGCTTGAGAAAAACATTTTATTTGCAAAATAGTTTGTTGCAATATCGTTTTGTGCAATGCTTCCAACCAAAGACTGATTATTACTTACATATCCTCCGATTGCGATAACATTAAGTCCCTGACTACCCGCAAGTTCGTTTACAACTCTTAATGAATTGGTTACAACAGTAACATTTTTCATATTTTTGAGTTCTTTTGCAATATAAAATGTAGTTGTTGATGCATCAAGAAAAACTGTATCGCCTGAAACGATATGATCTACCGCCTCTTTTGCAAGTCTGATTTTTGCATCAACATTTATATTTTTTCTTTTTTCCAAAGAAAGTTCGTGATTTGAATTGGCAATAGGAACTGCACCGCCGTGAGTTCTCACTAATGCTTCCTGCTTTTCAAGTTTTTCCAAATCTCGTCTTACAGTTTCTTCTGTAACACCAAGTTCTGCAGAAAGTTTTGTAACAAGTACCGCACCGTCTTGTGCCAAAAGTTCCAATATCCTTTTCTGACGCTCTAATGCGAACAAATAATCACCCCATAAATTCTATCTTATCGGCAGTTGCAATTATCGCAATTTCTTACAATTTTAACAATGCTGCCGTTTTTGATGCCTGCTGAGTTAGCGTCATCTGTGTCAATGTGCATTTCCACATTAAAGTCATCTCTTACTCTTACCTGAACATCAAAGAACTTTGTAGGTTTGATACCTTCTACCATAACATCTACATAGTCCCCGTCTTTGATATCGTGGCGCTCTGCATATGCAGGTGTCAAGTGAATGTGGCGGTTAGCAATGATAACGCCCTGCTTTAAGTATACACTTCCTTTAGGACCTACCACAACAACTCTTTCAGAGCCTTCAATCTGTCCTGATGGTCTTACCGGAGGACTAACTTTTAAAATAAATGTATCAGTTCTTGAAATTTCAACCTGAGTATCTTTTCTTACAGGTCCTAATACACGAACCTTTTCGATAGATTTAAGTGATGGTCCAACCAAAGTAACAGTTTCGTCAGCAGCATACTCTCTTCCCATTAAAACTTTCTTTTTTGTAAGTTCATAGCCTTTACCGAAAAGAATGTCAAGGTCTTCACGGGAAAGATGAATATGTCTCTGAGATACGCCTACTTTGATTTCGCCGTTTAAATCTTTGTTATATTCTTCTATAACTTTTAAAACTGCATCTTCAATAATTTTTGTATCCATAAAAAACATCCTTTATGCAAAATTAAACTTCCATATCAAAAAACTTAAGTATTTCATCGTGAGGATTTGCAATAACCTCGCATCCGAAGATTTCACCAAGTTCACTTGCGTTTTTGTTACCTGCTTCAATTGCAGATTTAACTGCAGAAACACTACCTGTAATCACGATTGTAACAAGTCTGCCGCCAAGTCTTTTTTCTGTGTGAACAAGTCTTACTTCAGATGTTTTGAGCATAGCATCCAATCCTTCGATTGATGCAACCAAGCCCTGAACTTCCAAAAGTCCGATTGAACCTTTGTTTGCAGGTGCTTCAATTTCCATACCTCTGAATGACTTCGGAATTTTTTTGTTATACTTATCTTTGTTGATATCCATAAGATAAGCCATATTTTCTGTATCGTCATCAGGACGGGCTATAATGTGAGAAACTATGTATTTACCCTTTTCCTTTGCGTAATTAACGCCTGCTTCCACAGCCGCTCTTACTGCCGCAACTTCACCTTCGATTTTAACAATCATTACAAGGGGAGCAGGAACATCAGGAGAAATAGGTCTGTTTCTGTCAAAGGCAATAACTTTAACATCAGCAGCTTTTGCGGCAACATCGCCAACGCAAACTGCAGTTGTAAAACTATAAACCTCAATCATTCCCAAAGCTTTCATAAATCTTTATCCTTTCAGTTAAAATCAAACAATGTGGAGTCCGTCTACCATTACGCATCTTCTGCTTCTTGTAAATGAGTGAGCAGCGGTAAGTCCTTCACCTGTAGGACCTGCGATAGTAAATGTTGTATAACCTTCGCCGCCTGCACCGATACCTGCATAAGATGGAGCATTTTTAACAAAAATTGTTGTTTCAACTGCTCTTGCAAAGCGTGTTAAGTGATCAATATTCTTTGAGTGAATATGTGCTGTATGACGGTTGCCATGTTCAGCCTTAACTGCCAAGTCGATTGCTTCGTCAATGTTATTTACTCTTACAATCGGAAGGATAGGCATCATAAGTTCTTCCTGAACGAAAGGATGATTAAAGTCTGTTTCGCAGATGATAAGTCTTGGATCTGCGTTAATTCCTAATTCTTTCAAGAACTTAGAAGCGTCTCTACCAACGAATTTTTTGTTGATTGAATATTTACCGTCTTTTTCAACAAGAGCGATTTTTACTAATTTATCAATATCTGCACCTTTTAACAAGTATGCACCGTTTTGAGTCATTGAATTGATAAGTCTGTCTGCAACATTATTGAATACAAAACATTCTTTTTCTGCGATACAAGGAAGATTGTTATCAAAACTTGCACCTTTAACAATATCTGCGCCTGCTTTTTCAACATCAGCAGTATCATCAACGATAACAGGAGGGTTACCTGCACCTGCACCGATTGCCTTTTTACCTGATGATAAAAGTGCTTTAACAACACCAGGTCCACCTGTTGCAACAAGCATTCTTACGATTGGTGATGCCATCATTTCGTTTGATGATTCGCGTGTTGGTTTTGCAACTGAAACAACCAAGTTTTCAGGTCCGCCTGCTTCCTGGATTGCTCTGTTACATAAGTCAACTGCATAGTTTGCAGTATCGCATGCGTTTGGATGCGGATTGAAAACAACTGCGTTTCCGCCTGCAATCATACCCATTGTGTTACAGATAACTGTTTCTGATGGGTTTGTTGAAGGTGTGATTGAACCGATTACACCGTAAGGTGCCATTTCAACTAAAGTTAAACCTTCGTCGCCTGTGATAACTTCAGGTCTTAAATCTTCAGTACCCGGAGTTTTATTTGCAACCAACTGGTGTTTGATGATTTTATCAGAAACTCTTCCCATTCCTGTTTCTTCAACACCTAAGATCGCCATATTTTCTGCTTCTGCCAATGTGAGTTGTCTGATTTTTGCAATCATTTTTTCACGCTGAGCAACGCTATATCCTTTAAATTCTTTGTAAGCCTTATCAACTGCAGCGAGTGCTTCGCCCATTGTAGCAAATACACCTTTAAGTTGTTTGCCTCTTACAATGGCGTTTTCACTTTTAACGCTTGATACTACTTTTTCAACTATTTCCTGAATGTATTTTTCATTTAATTCCATTTAAAAGCACCTCTTTTAAAGATTTATTTTCCTATAGGCTTAAAGCACTGTCGACCAAATTTTTTCATCGGGGCTCGGGATTACCGAACTATTTAAGAACATTCCCTTTTCACCGATTTGCTGTTTTGCGTGCTCGATTGAAGCAGTGACTGCCGCAACCTCACCTGTAATTAACATATAAGATTTTCCGCACATTCCGCGAGCTAAGCGAAGTTCAATAAGTTGAACATCTGCTGTCTTTGCCGCGATATCTGCCGCAACTATCATAGATGCCGCAGAGTATGTTTCCATAACTCCAAGTGCGCTTGGATTTTCTATTTCGTTAGCACCGTAAATTGCCGGGAAAATTGACTCATCAGGATTGCCAAGTACAAAACTGTCAATAAGTTCTTTTTCAAATCTTACTTTTGTTGCCTCAACTGCGGCCTTTACCGCACTTAAGTCTCCTTTGATAATTACTATGTACTTACCCGGACAAACTGTCTGTGCCTCTATAATATCAACAAGGGCGGTTTTAACCATTAAATCCGCTGCCTGAATACCTGTTGAAACAGTCTGGTATTCTGCCATACCGATTGCTTTACTCATATTAAATCACGCCCTTTCTAATTTGCTGAAATAATGATAAAGTCGTGGCATACTTTAGTAACAATTCCGTCCATTGAGGCGTGAATGTTAACTGAAAGTCCCTCTCCTGCTTCTGCGATTAACTGACCGCATTTTACTACATCGCCTTTTTTAACTTTCGGCTTTGCAGGTGCACCGATGTGCTGTGAAAGCAGAATTTTAACTTTATCTGTCTTTATAATTTCTTCGTCTATTGGTGCCGCTCTGTTATACTCAGAAAGCCCCAATCTGCTTTTAACTCTTGCTTTTGGAACCTGTCTTAATTCTCTTAAGGGATTAATTCCTTCAGATTTTACATTCTCAGGTGGTTTAATTCCGTTTGCACGAAGTCCTGCTTTGTACTCTGCAATAAGTGTTCTCGGGGATAATCCCTGCTGACACGCATACATTTCACAAAGTCCGCAACCTGAACAATAGAATGTATTTAGAAACGGTTCTAATTTTCTTGTATCTCCGCTTGTTGCCGCCCTCATAAACTCGTGTGGCTTAATTGGGTGACCAAGGAGATGTCTTGAACACAAATCAGTACACATTCTGCACTGGCAACACGCACTCATGGCGCGTTTCATATTGTGTTTGTTATTTGAAAGTTTTTTGTTTATAATGTAATGGTCTTTTGGAAATACCAAAATCGCATTTGTTGTCTTTGTTACAACATCACTTAAAGTAGCAACCTTACCTGTCATAGGTCCGCCATTTATAAGTCCGAAATCCTCAACTGTAAGCCCTTCTGCTTTTTTTAAGACCTCATCAAAGGTTATGCCAAGAGGTGCTTTAACAGTAATTGGTTTTTCAATTTCGCCTGCTAAAGTTATGTACTTGTATGTTACAGGCTCTGATTTATTTATTGCCTTGTAAATGTTAAAAACTGTTTCAACATTAAATACAATGGCTCCTACCGCAATAGGAATTTTTCCCGGCGGTACAATTTTGCCGGTTGTTTCATAAACAATCATAACTTCGTCCCCTGCAGGATAAACCTCGGGAAGAAGTGAAAGTCTGATGTTTTTATAAGCAGGAAGTGTGGCTTTTACTGCCTGCAAAGTGGTTTTATAAGCCTCTTTGATTGCAATAACAATATCTTTTGCGCCAAGCACTTCTGCAATAAGACAAAGTGTGTCAAAAATCTCAACTGTATTTTTCTTTAAAACCTGTCTGTGAAGTTTTAAAAGCGGTTCACACTCTGCGCAGTTTAAAATAATAGTATCTGCTTTTTCAGAAAGTTTTGCATATGTAGGAAATCCGGCACCGCCTGCGCCCACTATTCCGTTGTCTTTTATAATCTTGCTTAATTCATTGAATGTCATAAAACGGACTTTCCTTTCTGAAAAAATTTTTTAATCTTAAAGATTTGCTCCGTCGTCAACAATTCCGACGATTGCAGCATCAACAGGGCTTGATTCCATATTGCAGCCGATTCTTGCCGCACTTCCTGTTGCAACTAATACGTACTCCCCGATACCCGCACCAACATTGTCAACTGCAACGATATTGCCGCATCCTGTTTTGCAGGCAGGTTCTACGATCATAAATTTGCTTCCAACCAAGTTTTCATTTTTTCTTGTGGAAACAACACTTCCTATTACCTTACCGATAATCATAAGTTACCTCCCATAAATACTATCATCAGGGTCGCCGCTAAAAGCGGCGGCCCATATGTTTGACAGTTAATTATTTAAGTGATGGAAGAATTTTTTCAACATCACCATGAGGTCTTGGAATAACGTGTGTAGCAATGATTTCGCCGAGTCTCTGAGCGCTTGCCTGACCTGCTTCAACAGCAGCTTTAACAGCACCTACATCACCGCGAACCATAACACTTACGAGACCTGAACCGATTCTTTCAGTACCAAGTAACTGTACGTTTGCAGCTTTGAGCATAGCGTCAGCTGCTTCGATTGCAGCAACCAAACCTCTTGTTTCTACCATACCTAATGCTTCTAATGCCATTTTCTTTTCCTCCTTAACAGATTCAACTTTTATAATTTCTTCTTTTTTAGCCTCCGCTTTTGGAGCGGCTGCTTTAGTTGTCTTTTTAGCTGTTGCCATTTTTATTCACCTCAAATTAGAATTTTGGGAGAATTTTTTCAACGTCAGCGTGTGGTCTTGGGATTACATGAACTGCAACCAATTCACCAAGTCTTGATGCGCATGTTGAGCCTGCTTCTGTAGCAGCTTTAACTGCTCCAACGTCGCCTCTAACCATAACGCTTACGAGTCCTGATCCGATTTTTTCTGTGCCGATGAGTGTAACCTCAGCTGCTTTTACCATTGCGTCTGCTGCTTCAATTGCTGCAGTAAGACCTCTTGTTTCAATCATACCTAATGCTTCCATTGCCATGATTTTTTACCTCCTAAAAATATAGTTTAATTTTTTTATTCATTAATAATTGCTATCTTAAGGCCTTCCATCTTAAGGTTTGTGATGTGAGCCTCATTGATCTGATCAAGTGGGAACTTGTGAGTAATAAGTTTTCCGATTGGAAGACCGATACCCTTTGCTCTCTTTAAGAAATCGAATGTTGTAGCATAATCTCTTAAAGTATAAACCCAAGAACCTACTGTTGTGATTTCTTTTGCACAAATATCAAAGTGCGGATTGATTGTAGCATCGCCGCCGTTGATAAAGAAACCAAGTTCGCAAAGTCCGCCACCATTTCTGATGAACTTGTAGATGTTTGCGTGAGCAATCGGTGAACCTGTGCACTGGAATGCAAAGTCAGCGAGATATCCGCCGAATGCATCTTTAACACCATTTGCCAGTGCTTCAATACCGTTATGGTCTTTGAAGTTAACTGTGCCTGTTGCACCCATTTCTTTTGCAAAGTCAAGGCGTTTCTGTTCGCCGTCTACTGCAACAATGTTTTCAATACCCATTGTGCGCAAAATTGCGATACAGATAAGACCGATAGGTCCGCAACCCTGAACTACAACTCTTGAATTGAATCTTAAAATTCCTGTTGTTTTAGCACGTTCAACTGCGTGAATTAAAACTGCACAAGGTTCAATTAAAATTCTTGATTCAAGATCGAGATCACTTACATTGAAGATTGTTGATCCGCCGCGAACTACCAAGTAGTCTGCAAACCAACCGTTTAAGTGAATATCGTCATCCGGTAAAAGACCATAAACGTCTGCACCGCCAACATTTTGCTTGTTAAGGTCAAACATTGTGATGTCCGGATTGTCTTTAAAGATCATACAGGTAACAACTTTATCGCCAATGTTAAGAGGCTTTCCTGCGCTGTCTTTTTTAACATTTTTACCCATTTTAACGATCTCACCTGTACCCTCGTGACCGAGAACAAGAGGAATAAGACCGAATGGATCACGCTTGAATTCATGAGCATCAGTTCCGCAAACGCCACAACCTTCAACTTTAACTAAAATGTCATCGTCGCCAAGTTCAGGAATCGGGAATTCTTTGATTTCATAATTTTCAAGTTTTGTAAGCATAGCCGCACGGCTTGTTTTTGGAATAGGACCGCCTGCAGCCTTAGGAACTGAAGCATTGCCGCCCATTTCAGACAAAACCTGCTGAACTATTGCTTGAATTTTATCCTGATTAATGTCCATGTTAACTCTCCTTTTTTCAGATTTTTTGGTTTTAATTCCGATTAATGGAACCCAAAACCCTTCCAGCACCATATCATCGGCACTGTAAATAATAAACTTATGTTCACGGCTTGTGATTGCTTTCATTTTAAACAACACAGCCTTCAAACTGTCAGAGTTTGAAACAGTCATATCAGAAATTCTTTCAATCTCGCTTTTACTTGCCATATATCCGCCAAGTTCAACAAGATAGTAAATTAATTCCTGCTTTTTAGCATTGGAAATTTCAATTACCGAAGATTTTCCGCTGTCTGAAATTTCTTTCGCTTTAAGGTAAAGCTCGTTCACCCTTATACCTCCCCGAAGATCTTAGCACCGAACTGCGCAAGATAAGTGTCTTGTTCTTCGCTTCCGCCGCTGACTCCGAGACCGCCAACGATTTTACCGTTCATATATAATGGTTCACCACCGCCGAAGATAACAATTTTTCCCTGATTGGTAAACTGTATTCCGTAGAGTGATTCACCAGGCTGACTTAATTTTTTAAGTGTTGAAGTTGACATCTTTAATGCAACTACTGTGTACGCTTTATTAAAAGCAACATCGTAACTTGCGATATAAGAGTCGTCCATACACTCAACCAAAACCGGTCTTGCTGCCGCATTTGATACTGCAACAACTGCTTTAACACCGATTTTTGCAGCCTCTTTTTCCACCGCCAAAGCAAGTCTTTTTGCTTTTTCGAGTGTCATTTCTTCTGATTTGTTTGCAATTGCATCTTTTATTGCAGCAGCTACCAAAGAAGAAATATTTTGTTCATCCATTATAACTGCTCCTTTCAAGATTCAATTATTTGCCGAGCTGTTCCATTACTTTCTTTGTAATAGCAGCAACTAAATCAGCATCAGCGTTTCCGATAGCAGCGCCTTTATGACCGCCGCAGTTACCGCCGCATGAGTGGCAACTCTTTTTGCCTTCTTTAGCATTTGGGCAAAGGTCTGCAGGGTGTTTACCTGTCATACCGAACTGTCTTCTGATTTCGTAAAGTCTTTCAACCTGTGGAGGTGTCAATTCTTTTGGACCGCCAAGCATTTTTGCTTTGAAGAGGAGTTCTGCATAGAATTCCAAAGATTCCATTTTGTGGTAAGCTGAAAGCAAGCTGTCTGAATATGCGAGTGCACCATGGTTAGCAAGGAGCAATGCATCGTAGTACTGCAAGTATTTTTCAATAGCATCAGGAATTTCTGCTGTTGAAGGTGTGCCGTACTCAGCAATCGGAACGCAACCTAATGTGATAACTGCTTCAGGCATAATTGGCTGTGTAAGCGGAATACCTGCAATAGCAAAACTTGTAGCATATGTAGGATGAGCGTGAACAACACTCTTTACATCAGGTCTCTGCTGATAAACTCTCATATGCATTTTGATTTCTGATGATGGTTTGAAGTTTCCGTTTGCCTGGATTACGTTACCGTCTCTGTCTACCTTACAGATGTATTCAGGTGTCATAAAGCCCTTACTTACGCCTGTAGGTGTGCACAAGAATTCATTGTCAGAAAGTTTTACTGAAATGTTACCGTCGTTAGCAGCAACCATGTTTCTGTCATAAATTCTTTTACCGATGTCACAAATTTGTTTTTTGATTTCGAATTCTGAAGTCATAATCTATTTCTCCTTTTCAATTTGTTTACTATATTAATGTAACAACATTTTGCTACAATATAATACTAACACTTTTTCTTTGTTTTGTCAACAAATTTCTGTTATTTTTTTTATTTTTCTGTGGTTTTTTGTGGGAAATTTGTTATTTTGACAAATAATCCGTCAATTCTTCTATCCCCTCGCCTGTTTTTGAACTTAAAAAGAAGATTTTTTTGCATCCTGTAAGTTCAAGCCAGTTTTTTGCTCTTGTGGGATTTGCTCCGTTTTTATCTATTTTGGTTACAATCCCAATAACCTCACGGTTAACAAGGCAAGTTATGTTTGGCGGGAAAAGAGAATATTCTTCTGTTGCAGAAAGCAAAAGCCCTACAACATCTGCTTCGTATGAGTAAAGAGCAAGTGCTCTTCCTAAATGCGCATTTTCTGCATACTCTCCCGGGGTATCAATAATTGCTTCGTGGTAATTTATGTACTGGGTTTTGTGATACTTAACCGGTTGCTTTTTGAGTGCCTGGGTAAGAGATGTTTTCCCCGACCCTGTACGGCCCATAAAAATTATCCTTTTCATAACTGACACCTAAATCAGGTTCTTGTGATTTCGCAGATTGTAAATGCTAATTTTTCTCTGCAATAATCACAAATAGCATTCATTGATGCCTCAACCTCCGAAACGGTTCCTGTTACTATTAAAGTTCCACTGAAGCGATCCACAAAACCAAGTTCAACCCCTGACGCTTTAATTGCAATGTCCCCTGCAATGATTGCAGTTTCGCTTGGTGATAAAGTAATAATTCCTATTGCGGATTTTGAATACTCAACTTGAGGGTCCAAACCTAATTTTTTATACAAAATCTGATCAGGGTTTGCGATAATATGCGCAAGTGTTATCTGTTTGCCCGGAACAAGTTCCTGGACTATTCTCATTTTGTCCTGCATATTTATGTCTTGCATATTACCCTCCTATCTGGGCTTT
>JAZRDC010000009.1:0-3447 GCA_045660065.1 Clostridia bacterium | reverse complement strand
ATTTTTAGCAGGAAGTATAACGTCTACAACCTTGCTTATAAAATAAGGTGATAAAAGTCCTAAAAATGCTGATACAAGCATTAAACAGATGGTAAATAAGATAGCACCTGTATGCTTTTTCATATATCCGCCGAGTTTTTTCAAGTGATTTTTGCTCAACTTGGTTTTTACAGTTTCGTCAACGGTAGCAGTATTTCTTTTAGCCATTATTTACCACCTCCGAAGTTCATATTAAATCTTGGGTAATCACCCTTATAATCAGGAGCTTTGTTAAAGTCGCCGAACTGATCATCGCAAACCGATTTGTAATATCCACCTGCAGCATTTAACTGGTCGTGAGTACCCCACTCAATAAGATAACCGCGGTTAAATACCAAAATAAGGTCTGCATCTTTAACTGATGAAATACGGTGGGCAATAATAATCTTTGTTTTGCCTGCATAATCGTCTTTCAAAGTTGTCTGAATAGAAAACTCTGTTTCCATATCAACTGCAGAAGTTGTATCGTCCAAAATAAGGATTGAAGGATTTTTAAGAAGCGCTCTTGCCAAAGACAATCTCTGGCGCTGTCCGCCCGACAGACCCACACCTCGTTCACCGATAACGGTGTTGTATCCTTCCGGCAGTTTAGAAATAAAATCGTGAGCATCTGCCGCCTTGGCAACACGGACAATATCTTCGTGAGTAGCCGAAGGCACACCATATGCAATGTTTGCCTCAATTGTGTCTGAGAACAAGAATATATCCTGCATTGCAAAGGCAACATGCTTTCTGATTGTAGGGATATCAATGTTTTTGATGTTGATATCGTCTATGTAAACAGCCCCCTCGGTAACATCGTAAAATCTTGAAATAAGATTAACAACGGTGGTTTTACCCGAACCGGTAGGACCGATAATACCAATGGTCTGCCCTGCTTTTGCACTGAAATTAACGGTTTTTAACACCTTTTCGTTTTCATATGCAAAAGTAACATTCCTGAATTCAATTTTTCCGTTGATACCTGTATCTCTTTTTAATACTCTGTGATTTTTAATTTTAACTTCAGCATCTTCTAATTTTCTCATTTTAATGCTTGATGCCACAAATGCGTGATACTGATTGATAATACCAACAACCGCTTCCATAGGTGATACAATGCACCACAAAATACCCTGAATGGTTGTAAACTGACCTAAAGTAATCTGGTCAATAATCAGAAGATATCCGCCCACACCGATAAACATAACAGTTATCATAGCGATACAGAATGTCATAGGCGGACCGAATTTGAGCCACTGCATACAGTAATCCATACTGGAGTTAAAATACTGCTTGTTTCTTTTTTCAAATTTTTCTATTTCATACTGTTGTCTGCCATAAGCCCTTACAACACGATTACCGCTTATGTTTTCCTGAGCAACAGAGTTGAGGGCACTTGTAGCCTCGCGTATTTTTATATAACTTTTTCTTACGCTCTGCATTTTAAATGCCAAAAATATAACCAATGGAGTGATAGACAAAAGACAAAGTGTCAGTTTTACGCTTACAGAAAACATAATTGTAAAACCTACAACAACATAACAGACCTGAAGCAAAAGGTTAGGAATAGAACTGTTTGTAAACAATCTTATAGCGTCCATATCCACAGTAAGACGCGCCAGAATATCACCTGTGCTGTTGTGGTCAAAAAAGCCTGCATCAAGTTCAGAGAGTTTTGCAAAAAGTTTTTTTCTTAAATTAATTATTACCCCCTGGGACATTCTTTCACACCCAAGTTGTTTGAAATAGGTAACAATTTCTTTAATGACAAGTGCACCGATTAAAGCAGATGCATAAAACCACAAAAGGTCAACTGCTCCACCTGAAATTACATTGTCAACAAAACTTCCCAAAAGAAGGGGCTGAGTAAACACAAAAACAACCTGAATAAGCGAAAGCAGAACAACAATCAGGGCAGTTCCTTTGTACTTTTTCAAAAATCCCCAAAGCCAGCCAAGCGGTCCCATAAGAATACCTCCGTAAAATCTGTCTGTACTTACAAGTATTATAAAGGTTTTGACAAATTAAATCAAGCCTAATTCACAACTTTTTTTGGTGTTTTTCCCCAAAATCTTTAGTAAATATTTTTTTGCACAAAAACTTGCCAAAACCCTTATAATTTAGTATACTTATTTAATTTTGTCAGATAACTTGTCAAGAGCCACCGTAATTTCCTGCAGTTTCTCACTTTGCAGACTAAGTAGTTCCATAAGACGCTCTTTGTCATCTGTTGCTTCTTTTCTCACAGAATAAAAAAGATAGCAAAAAAGCGCACACCATATTCCCTGATTCATTACCATCTCAGCAATTGCTTCAACATTCATATTATCCCTCCCTATTTCATCGCTGTCAAAAGTTTGAACATCAATTCTTTTCCGTATTTATATCCAAGCAAATAGTCAATTGTTTCTTTTTCAAGTCCTGCCTTTTGGCGAACCTGTTCTATTACATTTTCAAAATCAGGTTCTCCCAAAAACTCCATAATCCCATCAAAAATTGCCTTTGCAAAACCGTCTTTGTTATTTTTTAAAAGTTCTGCATCAGATTTATTATCAATAAAAGCAGTTTCAACTAAAATTGCAGGCATATTGGTAAGCCTTAAAACTCCAAGGTCAGAACGCACCTTAACGCCCCTGTTTTTCAGCATCAAATCCTTTGCAATTTTGTTATTTACCGCCTTTGCTAAAACTTCTGCCTTACCGCCTGTACCGCAGATTAAAGTTTCCGTTCCCGTTCCGCCCCCTGCGTTACAATGGATTGAAACAAACAAATCGCATTTATTTATATTGGCAATTCTTGCACGCTCATTTATGGACTCTTTTGCATTTTTGCCCACATTATCGCAAAGTCTCTGTCTTGTCATTATAACCTCAATACCTGTTTCAACAAGCAATTTTCTTAACCTGTCCGCAATTTCAAAAGTAACGACCTGCTCTTTCAAGCCATTACCAACCGCCCCGGTGTCATATTTATCATAATTGTGACCACTATCAATACATATCTTCAAACCAATCACCTCCTGGCATTAAATCCATGAGCGAGGAGGACATGTGCCTCCGCTGCTCATACCTTGCAATTTGATTGTCGCCGCTTTTAAGCGGCACAATGCGCGAGCGAACAAATTCCAAATCGCCGGAAAGCTGTAGCATTTTCGGCGGACAAAAGCCTTGGCTTTTGTATAATTATGTCCACTATCTATACATATTTTCATTGATGTCGCCCTCACTGCTTAAGATTTTTTCATATTCCTCTTGCACGATTTCTTTAAATGCAGATTCATCTTCACCATCAGCCAAATATATTGTTTTGCCGTAAATCTCTCCATTAGTCAGAATCATACCATCTGATGCTTTTAAAATTTTTCTTTTCATTTAATCACCTCACACCAAAGAAATTGTCCAGTTTGTTTTATCTGATATCAATGCA
>JAZRDC010000008.1:0-26371 GCA_045660065.1 Clostridia bacterium | reverse complement strand
GGCAACAGACCCATGGGGAATTAAAATCAACCGTGTTGAACTTAAAAACATCTTGCCTCCGAAAGAAATCAGAGATGCAATGGAAAAGCAGATGAAAGCAGAACGCGAACGCCGTGAAGCCATCTTAATCGCAGAAGGTGAGAAAAAATCTGCAATTTTGGTTGCAGAAGGTCAGAAAGAAGCCGCAATCCTCGCTGCCGAAGCACAAAAAGAATCTGCCATCAAAAAGGCAGAGGGTGAAGCAGAAGCAATATTAAAGGTGCAAAACGCTACTGCAGAAGGTATCAAAATGTTAAATGATGCCGCACCAAGTCAGGCAGTTATTGCTGTTAAGAGTTTAGAAGCACTTCAGGTTGTGGCAGACGGGAAATCAACTAAAATTATTATCCCATCAGAAATTCAGTCTTTGGCAGGACTTGCCGCATCACTTAAGGGCATTGTAGAAGAAGATAAGAAATAATCAAAAAGGAGATGTATATTTTACATCTCCTTTTAAATTTTTATTGTATTTTCTTTGTATATATGTTATACTACAATAAATCAAATAATTACTGCCACCGGGTAGTGGATGCTTTATGCATTCGTTTGTATATCATTAGGTCTTTGAAGATATACATGCGAATGCTTATTTTTTTGGAGGACTTTATGCACAAAATTAAAAACTACTTTTCAAAAAGCGATATTTGTTTATGGTCAATTTCTTCAATCCTTATAATTGCTTCATTCTTTATTTTTGACAGAGAAAATTATCTTACATTATGTGCATCTTTAATAGGTGTTACTTCCCTTATTTTCAATGCAAAAGGTAATCCTTTCGGGCAACTTTTAATGGTTATCTTCAGCCTTCTTTACGGCATAATTTCGTATACATTTTCCTATTACGGAGAAATGATAACCTATCTTGGAATGACAATGCCAATGGCAATTTTTGCCCTTATTTCCTGGCTCAAAAATCCTTTTAATGGAAATAAGGCAGAGGTGAAAGTAAACGCACTTTCTAAAAAAGAAACTGTATTTATGTATTTACTTACTATTTTTGTTACTGTTATTTTCTATTTTATATTAAAACATTTTAACACCGCCAACATTGTGCCAAGCACACTTTCCGTTACAACAAGTTTTATGGCAGTATACCTTACTTTCAGAAGAAGCCCATATTTTGCAGTTGCTTATGCTGCCAATGATATCATTTTAATTATTTTGTGGATTCTTGCAAGTTTATATGATATTCATTACATTTCCGTAGTTGTATGCTTTTGTGCTTTTTTAGCAAGTGATATCTATGGCTATATAAGTTGGCAAAAAATGAAAAAAAGGCAGAACAATGCTAAATAAAGCATGTTCTGCCTTTTTATTACTTATCTTATTATGCCATAATTACATTTTCACCAGCGTTAGTCCACTTTTCTCTGTTGATTGTGTACTGATTTGGATTGATAATTTCAAATTCTGCTTTAAGTCTTATATCCTGAGAAGATGCTCCAACTAAAATTTCATACTTGCCTGATTCTGCAAACCAATCATTGATGTTGGTATTATAGTATGAAAATGCACGGGTATCCAAGAAGAGTTCTACTTCTTTGGTTTCTCCCGGATTTAAACTTACCTTTGCAAATTCTTTAAGTTCTTTTTCAGGTCTTAAAACTGAACTTTCCATTGGTGCAACATAAATCTGACAAGATTCTTTGCCTGCCACATCGCCTGTGTTTGTGATTTTAAAAGAAATTGATGCAGACATATTGTCCTTGGTAGAAATTTTAAGTTCTGAATACTCAAATGTTGTATAAGACATACCAAATCCAAAGGGATACCATACCTTGTCAGGATGCTGATCGTAATATCTGTAACCAACAAACAAACCGTCTTTGTAATCCATAAACTTTCCGTCTGAGCAGAAAGTTACATCAGGATTGATTTCTTTCATAAATGTAACAGGGAGTTTACCGTTTGGATTGTTTATGCCAAACAAAGTTTCTGCGATTGCTCTGCCGCCCCCTTCGCCTGCAAACCACATATGAACATGAGCCTTTGGCTGAACAAGACGCATAAACGGAGCAAATGCTGCACCTGTCTGTGTTACAATAACTGTATTTGGACAAAATCTGCCGCATTCTTCAATAAGTCTTACCATATGCACAGGAAGTTGCAGAGAATCTCTGTCCTCTCCCTCTACTTCCCAGTATGGGTGAGTTCCTGCAAACATAATAATCATTTCACATTCTCTTGCCACTTTCTGAATGTCTAAAAGCGGATCAAAAGAAAGGTTACCTGTCATCATATCATAAAGGGGCATATACATAATCTCTGTATCCCCAGCAAGTTTTTTAATCCATTCAAGCGGGCTGTCAATGTTTTCTTCTCCGCCTGTAACATCGGCACTTCCGCCGCCCATTCCGCCGCTTCCGCCTGCTATCATCGGAGTTTCGGCAAATTTACCTACAACACCGATTTTTTTATATTTACCTTTTTTGATAGGTAAAATATTATCATCATTTTTAAGAAGTGTAATTGCATCTCTTGCGATATCTGTTACATCTTCGTGGGATTTTTTTCTGTCAATAACTTCGTCAGTTTTCGGCAAGTCGTTTACTCTGTCCACCATTCTTAAAACATTTGATACTGCCGCATCCAAATCTTCCATTGTCATTGTGCCGTCGTCTAATGCTTTTGCAACCAATTCTACAATATTTTCTTCAGGAGGCTCAATCAAATCGTTTCCGCCTTTGATTGAAAGACCGATATTGTGAACTGCACCCCAGTCTGAAATAACACCGCCGTCAAAGCCCCATTCGTCTCTTAAAATATCTTTTAAGAGTTTTTTATTTTCAGAGCAATAATGACCGTTGATTTTGTTATAGGCGCTCATCATAGATGTAGGATTTGACTGCTTAACGATTTTTTCAAACACCGACAAATAAATTTCTCTCAAAGCACGTTCTGCAATTTCAACATTAACAACTCTTCTATGATTTTCCTGATGATTGCACGCAAAATGCTTAACGCAAGCACCTACACCATTTTCCTGCAAACCATCTACGTACGCCGCACCAAGTTCGCCTGACAAAAACGGATCTTCTGAAAAATATTCATAATTTCTTCCGCAAAGAGGACTTCTTACAATATTTACCGCAGGTGCTAAAAGCATTGAAACACCCACATAAAGGCAGTTTAATGCAAGAATTTTTGCCGCACGTTTAACCTGATTGCGGTCCCAGGTTGCAGCCAGGGCCGAAATACACGGGATTCTTACATTGCCTCCCTCAAGTTCAGGTGCATCGTCATTTATTGTTCTTACGCCCACAGGTCCGTCAGACACTTCGATAGTTTTATCTATGCCATATTCGGGGAATTTTTTAGTCCAGATTCCGTCCCCTGTAACCATTTGCGCTTTTTCTTCAACTGACATTTTGTTTAATATATCTTTATACATTTTCATCCTCCTTGTGAATGATATATTCCTTTAAATTATACATTATGCAGTCTGAAAAAGCAATACAAAATTCAATTTTTTCCTCATGTCTATAAATAAGGAAAACACACCGTTTTTTGCCTTTTTTTCTCGCCAAAAAGTATTGACATATATATAAGTAGAATGTTATAATAAAGTGATTATGTTTACATTGTTTTTCATAATCCGAAAGGAGGATATTATTTTGAAAAATCATTCTTTTAAAAGAGTGATTTCAGCATTGTTGACAATCTTGATGATTTTATCCTTTGCCACCCTGGTTTCAGCTGATTCTCCGGCAAATGTTGACTTTACAGTTAACGAAACAGGCGATGGTATCGTAGAATTAAAACTATCTGTCAAAAACGCCACATTTATGGGCATTCAGGCAGCGGTAAGGTACAATACGAATGCTCTCATTCCCGTTGACGCTGATCTTAATCCTGTAAATAATTTCAACAAATTTGCAACCTTGGACGAAAAGGCTGAATTTTTCAATACAATAGGTCTTTCACTGGACAGTGAAAAAGGTATTTTCGGATTTACTCTTTACATAATGCCCGGAACAGAAGAAGAAGGCATAAACGAGAAAAACGAGTTTGTTGCGGATAATAACGGTATAAACCTTTACACCTTCCGCTTCAAAAAGATAAGCGACCAAAGTTTTGATTTTGAAATAGCCACAGAGGATGAGACAAAACATTACCAATCAACCTTAAAAGAAGGCTTAATAATTGCCAACTATACTGCATCATTGGAAGCAAATATTTCTTTCCGCTACGACCAAGAAAAGGTTGTTGAAACTGTTGTAAAACCTCGTCCTGTCGCACCGCAGGTACAACAGATTACATCAAAAGAAAGAAAACAAGATGTAATTTGTCTGCAGGTAGGTAAGTCGCTTACTGTAACTCATGGCAAAAAAGCCTTGATTGACCCGAGCGACACACTTGTAGTTCCCTACATATCAAATGACCGCACAATGGTTCCTTTAAGATTTATTGTTGAAAGTCTTGGAGCAGAGGTATTGTGGGAAGAAGGCTCAAACGGTTGCACAATCAAAAAAGACGGCACTGAAATTGAACTTACATTCGGTTCTGCCGAATTTAAAGTTAATGGTGAGTCGGTAATCTACGATGCACCAAT
The DNA here is from genome assembly GCA_045660065.1 of Clostridia bacterium. Taxonomy (GTDB): domain Bacteria; phylum Bacillota; class Clostridia; order RGIG6154; family RGIG6154; genus RGIG2094. The sequence continues at coordinate 21,780 of JAZRDC010000008.1, read as the reverse complement.
TGAAATAACAAGAGACAGAACAATGGTTCCTGTAAGATTTGTCTCAGAACAACTTGACTGCCACGTCTACTGGAACGAACTTAATAAAGCAGTTGTTATTTCACCAAAGACCAATCCGTGGATTGAAGACAGAAAAGCTGAAATCACAGCACTAAACGAAATTCTTGTTACACTTTTAGGCATCATATAAATGTAACGCAAAATAAAAAAAGGAGAGATTGTATTATGAAAAAAGCATTAATGCTTTTAACAGCAGCAGTTGTATTGACAATGTCTGCAGTTTGCGTATCTGCAAGTACTACTCTTGAAGATTACATACCTGTTAAAGACAAGTATACAATTTCCTACGATGTAGGAACAACTAACGCTGCAGGAATGTATGGTATTGTTGCCATCAAAGGCACAAACACCCTTATAGATACTTCCAACCTCGAAAATATTTATTACATTGACCAGACATCAGCAAACTCTGACGGAATTATCACATTCTCAGAATTTGCACCAAAAGGTGTTGCTCCAAGTCATAAAGACTTTACGGAATGCACAGTGTATATCGGCGGTCCCGGATTCGATACTGCTGAAGAAATTGGCACACTAAAAAAAGGAGAACTGGGAATCTTCGTTTCCGGCAAAGTTGTTGACGGTGAGGTTAACAAAAATGTTATAACTGTTACTGCCAAAAACGCTATGGGAGAAATTTTATCGACCACCCAAACAGAAGCAGATGGAACATTCTCAATTCCTGTTGCTGTTGGAGAAAATTGTAGCATTGTGATCTCAAAAGGCGGATATTGCACCTACACTATCACAGGACTTAATTTAGAAAACGATTTGGTTCTTAGTGATGATATCGATATTTCATCTCTTGCAGGTGATATTGCAGTAAGTAACGATATTAACTTTTACGACCTTAAGAAGGTTCTCGACGACTACAACAAACAAACAACAGATCCAGACTTACTTGATATCAACGCCGATATCAACGGAACTACAGATATCAACTTCTATGATCTCAAGGTAGTCCTTGATCGTTATTATAACGAATCAATTACTAAAGCATACTCTGCTCAATAAAAACACAATCTAACAGGAGGATTTTTTATGAAAAAAACATTCAAGCAACTTCTCGCGTTTCTTATTGTTGTTACATTGCTTTTGAGCACATTCACAGTTGCTCTTGCTAACAGCACTGGCTATTCAATATCAGTAAACGAAGTTGAAGTTAACGCTGCTCAAGGTGTAAATAAACTGGTATTTACTTTAAAAGCACCTGCAGGTACAAAACCGGAAATGATTAACGGTACTAACCTTGCATTCTCATTTGACCATACAAAGGTTCAGCCAGTTAAAAAATCTAATTTCTCGGCTGTTGACATTGCAAATGCTACTAAGAAAAATGTCGAAGCCGTTTTCTCTTATTATGAAGATGACGACTACGAATTCAACTTTGCAGCATTCAACATTAAAATCAACGACACAAGAACAGGTGTTAATGTAAGTACATACTACGACGGTGACGACATTTTAATCGATACTGCTTCAGGTATGGTATTTACAGAATTCTACTTTGTATACACAGGCACACCTGATGCTGATACATTTAAAGTAGAAACTGACAGAGCTGATGATTCATTCTTAGGAATGTTCTACAATTCAATGGCAGAGCGCAACTCAATCGTTGTTGGCGACTACATTTACGGTGCTGCCAATGGAAATGACACTGTAGATTCATTCACAATCACATATACAAATTCAGACAAAGCACCTGTATATCCATTAAAGAATATCACTTTAACTCCTGCGGTTGCAACAGTTGAAGTTCCAACAGTAATTCCTGCAGAAAATGCAGAAACAGTTGCAATCACTGCAAAGGCTATCAATACAAAAGATCAGGAAATGGCACTTCCTGCAGATGCAGTATGGAGCCTTAAATCAGCACCTGCCGGTGTTACACTTTCAAATACCGGTGTGTTAACAGTTGCACCTAACGCTCAGGCGGGCATTGCAACAATTGCTCTCACAAGCGGTGGCGTTGAGTACACAACAGAAGTTTCTATCACAAGAGCTACACCTGTTGCTGCAAAAATTACACTTACAGCAAACGGCGCTGATGTGGCAAACTACGCAGTTGTTAAGCCTATTACTTTCGCAGATCCTGCAAAAACAGTTGCTTTTGTTGCAACTGCAAAAGATCAGTATGGTGAAGTATTTGCTGCAAACATTGCTATCGATGCAACTTCACTTACAGGCACATCTTTTGCAAACAACACATTGACAGTAAACTCTGCTGCAGACAACGGAAATATTACTGTTACTGCAACATTGGGCACATTAACAGACAGTGTAAATGTTAAAATCACAAGCCTTGAAGTTAACTGGCTTGATGTTAATGCAACAGAAATCACATATGGTCAGACAATTGCTGAAGGTGTTGAATTCCCACGTGATAACAAAGGTACAGCTACAGTAGACGGAACTGTTTACAACGGTGTATTCTCAGTTGTAAACGGAACTGCAACTCCTGCAGCAGGTACTGCAAATGCACAGGTTGCTTTCAAAATCACAGACGAAGGTGAATTCAAAGACCTGGTAATCACAAAAGAATTTGCTGTTACAGTAAATAAAGCAAACTACAACATGAACTCTGTTATTGTTGATAACAAAGTCGTAATATACAACGGTCAGCCTCAGGAAATTATTCCAACAGGCACATTGCCATCAGGTGTTTCAGTTTCTGCTATCACATACAACGGAAGCCTTGATAAACCTGTTAACGCAAACACATACAATGTTGTTGTTTCATTCACAGGTGATGCTGCAAACTACAATGCAATCCCTGACAAAACTGCAACACTTACAATCAACAAAGCAGACGCCATTATCACAGCAAACGAAGTTCAGACATTCGTTTATGATGCTACAGCAAAATCTGCTTCAGCATCACTTAATCACGCAGAAACAGCACTTATATATTCAGCACAGGATTTTGTAAACGTTGGTGAATATGATGTTACAATATCAGCAGATGCTACTGCAAACTATAACGCTGCTACAAAACAGGTTAAAGTTGTAATTGAAAAAGCAGTTGCTACCGGTTTTGTAACAGTTGCTCCTACTGTAACCTACACTGCAAAAGAAGCATTCGATGCAAGCATCACTTCAACATCTGACATCAAAACTGCATTGAACTTACCTGCAACAGTTACTGCTACATTCGCAGGCGGCACAGAAGAAGTTAATATCACATGGGCTGATGCAACTGAAAACTGGAACGATAAAATGGGCACATACACATTCGTAGGTACTGCAACAAGCGACAACCTTGCATTCCCTGCAGGTATGACTCTTACCGCAACAGCAACAGTTACACCTTCAAATGTAACAATTACTTCACAAATCCCTGCAGGTATCACAGTTGCAGAATCTGCTCTTGCAAACGCAGGCGACCACGAAGATATCAGATTCCCTGATACTGTTACATTAGACATCGGCGGAAGTTTCGCACCTGTATGGAGCAAAACACTTGATGAACTTAAGGCTATCCCTGTTGGCGGAAGCGTTTCAGTTGAAATTACAAACTTCCCTGTATGGGCAACAATCCTTAATCCGTCAAGTATCGCTTTCTCAGTTACAGATAAATATCCTGTAGAAGTAACAGTTACACTTCCTTATAACACATATGTGTACGGAACACCTGTTGATGTTCCTACTGCTATCCAGACTGCGCTCGCAGACGGAACAGACGATTCTGCTACATTTAAATACACATACACAGGTACAACAGTTTACGGTGCAGTTTACGAATCAGAAACAGCGCCTGTAACAGTTGGCACATATAAGGTAATTGCAGAAGTTGAAAGTCCTACACACTATGGTAAAGCGGAATTCAGTTTCACAATTACACCACTTGATGTTACATATCAGGTAAACGACGCAACAAAGAAATATAAAGATGCAAACCCTGCCTTTACAGGTTTTGCTACAAGTGCACTTGCTTATGCTGACACAGAAGCAGACCTTGGTGTAAGCTTTAATTGCCCTGATACAACAGACTTTGTAGTAGGTCCTTATCCAAACATCATCACCGCTGCAATTTCTAACCCTAATTACAATCTTGTAAATGCAGCACAGGGTGCTCTTACAGTAGTTAAGAAACCTTTGGCTGAAGTTGGTACACCTGTTATCAGCGGAACTGCTGCAGTTGGTGAAGTGCTTACAGCAACACTCGATGGTGTTGACCCTGCAGAATATAACTATCAGTGGTACGTTAACGCTGCACCTGTTGCAACAAGTGCTACATACACTCCAGCAATCGCAGATTCAAATAAAGCAATCACAGTAGACATTATCGCAAAAGATTCAGGCAACTACGATGGCACAGTTACATCTGATGCAGTTACAGTTGCAAAATATGCAATCACAGGCGCACTTACTGCTTCAATTACAGATGGTGCTTTAGGTACACCTGCAGTATTAGATGCAGGCGACACAGTTGCAATCGATGTTACTTCAATTGATAACTATGCAGAACTTGATGCTGCAGGTATCACATTTGATTATCAGTGGTTCGTAAATGGCACTGCAATTACAGGTGAAACCGCATCATCAATTACACTTGTTCAGGGACTTCTCGGTACACTTTCAGTTAAAGTTACTGCAAACGGCAACTTTACAGGCACAGTTGAACATTCATTAGGCGAAATCAATAAACTTGCACTTACAGGTGCACTTACAATCGCACTTGCTGACGGTGTTATCTCATACACATCTACATTGCCTGGCACATTGAACACTGACTACACATTAGCTTGGTACCAGGGTACAGATGTTATCGGAACTGATTCAACATACACAGTTACATCAGCTGTATATGGAAAAACAGTTACACTTAAGGCTATCGCAATCGGCAACGTATACACAGGCGAAGTTGTTTCTAACGACTTAACAGTTCCTGCAATCGCTCCTTCAAATGTTCAGATTGCAGTATCAGAAGCCTCAGGCTCTATCATCGCTAAATTTACTGCAGACGAAAACGGTGCTGCAATAACAGGATTTGATGTTACTATCACAGATGGTACAAACACCCAGACAGCAGTTGTAACTCCTGTAAATGGTCAGTTTACCTACACATTCTCAGGACTTCATAATGGTACAACATACACAATCACTGCTACCGCTACAAACGTTGCAGGTACAAGTGCTCCAGCAACTGTTACTGCCACACCAAGAGCTGCAACAGGTGGCGGAAACTATGTAACATACACAGTTAAATTTAACACAGGTGATGGAATCACAATTAAAACACAGTCAGTCTCAAAACATGGTACTGTAACAGAACCTGCGGCTCCTGTTAAAGAAGGTTACATCTTTGAAGGCTGGTACAAAGATTCAGCATTTACAAAACCTTACGACTTCAGTGCAAAAGTTTCATCAAGTTTCACACTTTATGCTAAATGGACAAAAGTTGGAGGTGATGGAGAACCTGGTAACACAGACGAACCTGTTGTTTCAACAAAACTTCCATTTGCCGACGTTGCAGAAACTGACTGGTACTACAATTCAGTTAAATTCGCATACGAAAACAAATTGATGTCAGGAACATCAGATTCAACATTCGATGCTTCAGCTACACTTACAAGAGCAATGCTCGTAACAATTCTCTATCGTAACGCAGGCGAACCTGCTACAAACAGAAGCATTCCATTTGGCGATATTGATATGGGTGCATATTATGCAAACGCAGTTTCATGGGCAAAACAGAACGGCATTATCAGCGGTGTAACAGAAAATGAATTTGCACCAAATGCTAATATTACTCGTGAACAGATTGCAACTATTATGTTCAGATATGCACAGTACAAAGGTATGGACGCTATTACATTAGAAGAAAATCTTCACTTTGAAGATAGCGCTGAAATTTCAGAATATGCAATCTCAGCCATGAATTGGGCAGTTGGCACAGGCCTTATGAAAGGTAAAACTGAAACAACAATCAATTCAAAAGACAATGCAACAAGAGCAGAAATCGCTACAATCCTTCAGAGATTCATCGAAAGCAACAAATAATCAGTTCATACAAAAAGCCCCTCCAAATTGGAGGGGCTTTTACTTTGCCATCAAATCATATAATCAATTTCACCTTTTATCGAAATTTCATCTTTTGTAACGTTGCATGTAAGACATAGCACTTTAACTCCGTTTAAGACTGCGTTTTTGAGCGCTGACGCAAATTCAGGATGGGTGATGTTGTTTGGTGTAAAATATTTTGCACTGTCTGTCTGGATAACAAATACTGCGTACGCATCAAAGCCATTTTTAACGCAGGAAACAAGTTCGTTTATATGTTTTACTCCCCTCTCTGTGGGAGCGTCGGGAAACATTAAAACACCATCAACTTCCAAAGTTACGCCTTTAACTTCTGCATATATTTTTCTGGAGTCTGTCTCAATATAAAAATCAAACCTTGAGTTTTCAAATTTTTTCTCAGGTTTTATAAAAGTAACATTTTTAAAATATCCCGAATTTGCAGCCCATTCGCCAAAAACTTTGTTGGGAGCAGAACTGTCAATATTAAAAAGTTTATCGCCTTTAAAAACACTTATTAAATCATACTTAGTTTTTCTTGAAGGATTACTACTTTCTTCCACATAAACTTTCACACCAGGCACAAGCAATTCTTTGCATCTGCCCGTGTTTTTTACATGGCAAATCTCTGTTTTGCCATCTATTTCAACATATGCAATAAACCTGTTGGGTCTTTCTTTAAAAGTCCCCTCTTTAATGTTTTTATATTTCATATTTACCTCGTATTTTTCACAAATAACCAAAATCATCCTTGCTTACTTTTTATCAATTTTAGCACAGAAAAATATTGTTGTCAATTAAATGGCTTCGACTCTCTTTGATTATTCGCATAAAAAAAGCAACCTCTTTTGAGTGGCTTATTTAATACCCGCAAAAAATTGTTAGCAAAGCGATGTTTTTTTGCGGAAAAGGAGCAGTCGCCGATAAAACGATGGCATATTTTTAAATTATGCCGAGTCAAAAGGCGAACTGCGACTCGGGGCGAATGAAGAGTAGGCAATGCAAAGCATTGCTCTGCTTGTCGACCGAAAGGCTTTGCCTTTCAGTACCCGACTGCGCACCACTCCGCTACAAAACAATCCACCGAATTGTTTTGCTTTACGCTTACCCGTTCAGGCTTCGACTCTCTTTGATTATTCGCATAAAAAAAGCAACCTCTTTTGAGGTTGCTTTTTTATGGGGCGAATGAAGAGTAGGCAATGCAAAGCATTGCTCTGCTTGACGACCGAAAGGCTTTGCCTTTCAGTACCCGTCTTCGCACCACTCCGCTACAAAACAATTCACCGAATTGTTTTGCTTTACGCTTCGTGCCCCCTCGGTGTTCGACTCTCTCATCATTTATCTTCATAAAACAAAAAACTCCCTAAAGGGAGTTTTTATTTTATGGGGCGAATGAAGAGAGTCGAACCCTTGGCCTCCAGAGCCACAATCTGGCGCTCTAACCAACTGAGCTACACCCGCCATATTAAATTTGTCGCTTTGGCTTAATACTAAAATATCGTGAGTGCCGATTAGGCACTCAACGATACTTGGCGCGCCTGAAGAGATTCGAACTCCTGGCCCATTGCTTAGAAGGCAATTGCTCTATCCAGCTGAGCTACAGGCGCATATGGAGCGGGTGATGAGAATCGAACTCACACGACCAGCTTGGAAGGCTGGGGTTCTACCATTGAACTACACCCGCAAGTAGAGCCTTGCGACTTTTATATTATAACAACATTTAATATAATTGTCAAGGCTTTTTGTAAAATTTTTATAAAATTTCCTCTACCTTTTTGTAAATTCCTTTAATATTGACTCCATCGGTATAAGATTTTCGTCAATTTCGCCAAAATTTTTCAGTTTTTCATTAAGAGTACGGATATATTTTGTATAGTCAACATCGCTTGACTCTCTTAAAAATCTGTCAAGGTAGTTTTTCATCACGCAAGGTTCATATGCTAAAAATGAATTAAAAACTCCGTCGGCACTTTCTAAGTATGGAATAATAGAATCTTTTTCAAAAGTTACAACATTCCCCCACAGTGTCTGGGTTCTTGCGATACTTGCACCACGATACAACTGATCTCTTACAGACCTTCTTATAAGCCTTATATCCCTTCCGCTTATTGTTTCGCCGTTTTCCAGTTCCATATCTGTACCCACATGGATATAAACCTTAAACTTCTCCTTGCCCTCAAGTTTAGGCATAAGCATTTCATTAAAAGAATGAGTTCCTTCTATAATAATTTCCTGACCTTCTCTTAATGTAACAACCTTATTGTTTTTTATGTTTCTTTCTGTTGCAAAGTCAAATCTTGGTATATTTGTAGGCTCATAGCGAAGAAGAGAATAAACGCACTCATTCAAAAGTTCAACATTAACACCTGCGATACTTTCGAAAGTTTTGATATCATCATCTGATCTTTGAATTTCGTCTGACCCGTAAAAGAAGTCATCAACCGAAAGTACAAGGGGCGGAATTTGAAATTTACCTGAAAGAATATTTGAAAAAGTTGTTTTACCCGAAGAAGACGGACCTGTTACCAACACAACATGAGAGCCCTTTTCCACAATTCTTTCATATATTTCATTTGCCTGCTGTCTGTGAGCACTTTCGCACAATTCAATAAGTTCTTTTTGTTGTCCTAACGCAATATATTCATTTACTTTTGCCAGACTGTTAAGTTTCATATTATTCTCCTGTTACAAATGGATTGAATTTTTTCTCGTGATCAATATCCGTTGTGCTTCCATGACCGGGGTAAACAATTGTATCGCCGTCAAGGGTATAAAGTTTTGTCTTGATTGACTTATCAATAGTTTCAAATGACCCGCCGGGCAAATCACATCTGCCGATTGATTCAAAAAACAAGGTATCTCCCGCAATAAGGTGATTTTCTGCCAAATAGCAACAACTGCCTGCAGTATGTCCCGGGGTGTGAAGAACTTTGAATTTAAGTTCACCGAAAACAAGTTCATCACCGTCTGCTACCCACTTATCAACCTTAACTGCTTCGCCTTGCCCACCGAATACATATATTTTCGACGCATCGGACAAAATTCCTTTTTCATATATATTCGCATATACCTGCAAATTATACTTATTTTTAAGATAATTTACTGCACCTACATGGTCAAAATGTCCGTGAGTAAGTAAGATTGCAACAGGTTTTACTCCTGCCTGCAACACCTGTAAATATATATTTTCGCCATCTGAACCAGGGTCTACAATTACTCCTACACCGCAATCATCGCTTATAACATAGCAATTTTCCGCATATGGATTTGTTAAAATGCGTTTGATTTTCATATATTTCTCCTTTAAACAAAGTGCGGCTCTTGATTTTAAGAGCCGCACTAAAAATTTAAGCTGTTTCGTTTTGTGTTGCCTGACTTTGTGCTTTTGGTTTTCTCTGTGGTCTTGCATCAGGATTTATAATAAGTTCAGGCTTTGAGCCACTTTCAATCATATCTTCAGTTACAATGCACTTAACCACATCGTCTCTTGATGGGATTTCAAACATTGCATCTGTGATTGCACTTTCAATAATTGCACGAAGTCCTCTGGCACCTGTTTTTCTTTCTAATGCTTTTTTAGCAATTGCCTTTAATGCTTCCTCTTCAAATTCAAGTTCACAATTATCATATTCAAAAAGTTTCTTATACTGTTTTGTAAGTGCATTTTTAGGTTCCTGTAAAATTCTGATAAGACTTTCTTCATCAAGTTTATCAAGAGTTACAACAACAGGGAGTCTGCCCACAAATTCAGGAATAAGACCGAATTTAAGCAAATCTTCAGGCAGTACATTTTTGTAATCTCCGCTTTTTACAAAACCATTTCCTTTAACATCTGCACCAAAACCAAGCACTTTATTTCCAAGTCTTTTTTCAATAATTTTTTCCAATCCGTCAAAAGCACCGCCGCAGATAAACAAGATATTTGTTGTATCCAACTGAATAAATTCCTGATGAGGATGCTTTCTTCCACCCTGAGGAGGAACTGATGCAACAGTACCTTCTAAAATTTTAAGAAGTGCCTGCTGAACACCTTCGCCACTTACATCTCGTGTAATAGACGGATTTTCTGATTTTTTTGAAATTTTATCAACTTCGTCAATATAAATAATGCCTTTTTCTGCAAGTTCAACATCATAATCTGCTGCCTGAATAAGTTTAAGCAGAATGTTTTCAACATCTTCACCCACATAACCTGCCTCTGTAAGGCTTGTAGCATCTGCTATCGCAAAAGGTACATTTAAAACTTTGGCAAGTGTTGATGCAAGAAGTGTTTTACCCGAGCCTGTAGGGCCTAACATTAATATATTACTCTTCTGAAGTTCAACATCGTCTGTTTTTTCCTGGGTGGCTTTATTTATTCTTTTGTAGTGGTTGTATACTGCAACAGCCAGAGTTCTTTTTGCCTGCTCCTGACCGATAACATAACTGTCAAGGGCTTTTAAAATATCAGCAGGCTTTGGAAGTTCTGAAATTTCTTCTGATTGCTGAGCAATATCGTAATTTCTTTCTTCCTCATAAAGAATGTCGCTGCAAAGTTCAATACATTCGTTGCAGATGTATACTCCCGGGCCGGCAACCAGACGCATAACCTGTTCTTCTGACTTTCCGCAGAAAGAACAACGCACCTGATTTCTTTCGTCTTTTGCCATTACACCAAAACTCCATTTCTTTGCATAATCAAAATTTATAATACGCGTTTTTTGCGCAAAAAATACTATCTGTGTTCTAAAACTTTATCGATAAGACCGTATTCCATAGCCTCTTTTGCAGTCATAAAGTTATCTCTTTCAGTATCTTTTTCGATTGTTTCAAGCGGTTTTCCTGTTCTTTCGCTTAAAATCTGATTTAATGTAGATTTCATTCTGATAATTCTGTCAGCGTGGATTTTAATATCTGTAGCCTGACCCTGCATTCCGCCTAAAGGCTGATGGATCATAATTTCGCTGTTAGGAAGTGCAAATCTTTTACCTTTTGTACCTGCACTCAACAAAAATGCACCCATACTTGCAGCCATACCGATACAGATTGTTGACACATCACATTTAATGTACTGCATTGTATCGTAAATAGCCATACCTGCGGTAATTGAGCCGCCGGGGCTGTTAATATAAAAATTAATGTCTTTATCAGGGTCTGCACCCTCTAAGAACAACATCTGCGCAACAATAAGACTTGCTGTTGTATCGTTTACTTCTTCACTCAAGAAAATAATTCTGTCATTTAAAAGTCTTGAAAAAATATCGTAAGACCTTTCTCCTCTGCTTGTTTGTTCTACTACCATTGGCACTAAGCTCATAAATTTCACATTCCTTTCTTTTTAATTAATATATTCGGCTGCCAAAAAGTATTCACTTAAGGCAGCCGATGTAAATAAATTTAATTATTCTTCAGTTTTTGCTGCTTTTTTTGTTGTTGTTTTCTTTGCAGCAGGTTTTTTTGCAGGAGCTTTTTCTTCCTTGTCTTCTGCAGCTTTCTTTGTTGTCTTTTTAGCTGCAGGTTTCTTTTCTTCAGATTTTTCTGCTGTTTTCTTTGCAGCAGGTTTCTTTTCTTCTTTTACTAAAGTTGCGTTGTCAAGGATAACTTTAACTGCTTTTTCGATAACAAGATCTTTCTTGATGTTTTCTTTATCTTCTTCTCTTAAGAGTTCTTTAATCTTGTCAACTTCCATATTGTATGCTTTAGCCATTTCTTCGAATTTAGCTTCAACATCTTTGTCTTTAACTTCAATTTTTTCAAGCTGAGCAACTTTTTCAAGAACTAAAGTGCTCTTAACTGCCATTTCAGCCTGAGGTTTGAACTGCTGTTTCATAGCATCAATTGTAAGACCTGTGTATTTCATATACATATCAAGTGGCATACCCTGCTGCTGAAGTCTCATTTCAAAGTCCTGAATAAGGCTTTCTGTTCTTGATTCGATCATTCCGTTTGGAATTTCGCCTTTTAATGTTTCAACGAGTTTTTCAATTGCTTCGTTTTCCATTTCGCCTTTTGCTCTTGCATCATTCTGCTTTGAAAGTTTTGATTTGATATCTTTCTTAAGAGCATCTAATGTATCGAATTCACTTACATCTTTTGCAAATTCATCATCAAGTTCAGGAAGTTCTTTGAACTTAATCTGATTAACTTTTACTTTGAATACTGCAGCTTTTCCTTTTAATTCTTCTGCGTGGTATTCTTCAGGGAATGTAACGTTTACATCGATTTCATCACCTGTGTTTGCACCGATGATCTGATCTTCAAAACCAGGGATAAATGTGTTTGAACCGATAACGAGTTCGTGGTTTTCGCCTTTACCGCCTGCAAATGCAACGCCATCAACAAAACCTTCGTAGTCGATAACTGCTGTATCGCCGCTAACTACTGCTCTGTCTTCAACAGTAACCATTCTTGAGTTTCTGTCTCTCATTCTTTCGATTTCAGCGTTAACTTCGTCTGCTTTAACAGTATATTTCTTTTCTGTTACTTCAATGCCTTTGTATTCGCCGATTTCAACATCAGGTTTAACATCAACTTTAACAACTAAAACGAGTTCTTTACCTGAACCGATTTCTTTAATGTCAACATTTGGCATATCAACAGGTTCTAATTCAAGTTCTTTTACTGCTTCCATATAGTTTTCAGGGAAGATGTTATTTACTGCATCATCATAGAAAACTGCTTCTGAATAGATTTTTTCTATGTACTTTCTTGGTGCTTTACCTTTTCTGAAACCAGGAATGTTCATGTTTTTAACATTCTTTTTGTATGCATACTGCATACCTTTTTCAAAGATTTCAGCAGAAACTGTCATTTCAAATTCAACAGTGAAGCCTTCTTTTTTAATCATTTTTGTACTCATTTATGATTCCTCCAAAAAATAATAATTCCTTTATTTTTCTTTATCTAATTGATTTTACCACAATTTTACTTTAATTGCAACAATTTACTGCAATTTTAACGGACAAAATTCAAGAAAATCACAAGAAACCAGTCTTAATTCCGTATTTTTCAGTTTCCCGTTGATTGCAAACCTGTGGGCGTGAGCGTGAAGATGCCCGTACACACACATAAAAACGCCGTATTTTTCAAAAAGCTCATCAAGTTCGGGATAAAGATTTCCTTCTTTGTCAAATGGCGCATAATGAAGCATTAAAATTATTTTTTTCCCGCTTTTTGCACCCTGACTCAAAGATAAATCAACCCTGATATTTTCTCTGTCGCACAGACGTTTTTCTGTGTTGAAATCATACCCTTTTGCGGCACATATTACAAAATCTTCAAATTCAAAAGCCGTGTTGTGAATGAAATTTATTGTTTTAAACTCCTGCTCCAAAGCAAAATTTTTAAGTTTTGTAAGACTTTCCCACCAGTAGTCATGATTTCCTTTTGATATTAATTTTTCCCCGTTTAAGCCATCTATAAACTTAAAATCTTCGACAGCCTCGGACAAATAAGTCGCCCAGGATACATCTCCGGGCACTAAAACAAGGTCGTATTCTTTTACAACTTTGTTCCAGTTATATTTCATACGCTCTTCATAGTCTTCCCACACTTTTCCAAATTTATCCATGGGTTTTTCGGTGCCGAAAGACAAATGAAGATCAGAAATAGCATATATTGACAATTTCCATTGCCCCTTTTATATTAAAGTCTTAAAAAGTCTTTTATAACCTGTGCAAGTTCATCTTTTTCGCAGGTAATGTCAAAAATAACAGGTTTTGTTTTAAGTTCTGAAAGTGCTTCAGGAATTTTTTCCTCTGATTTTTCAGCAAGTGCATCCAAAATATCAAACTCATCCATATTTTTGCCATAAGACTCATCCTGCATCAAAGCCTGCATTACGCTTGAACTGAACTTAAAAGGACTTGCAGTAGATGCAATAACGGTTTTTGTTTCGTCCCCTGTTGCTTCTTTATAATTTTTATAAACTGCGTAAGCAACTGCAGTATGTGTGTCCATTGTATAGCCGTGTTTATCAAACACATTTTTGATTGTTTCTTTTGTTTCGGCATCAGTTGCAAAGCCTGCTTCAAAAATTTCTTTGATACTTGCTTTAATGCTTTCACTTACTTCGTATTTACCTTCTTCTGCTAAACTCTTCATATATCCTGCAATTTCTTCGTTATTGTTGCCTGAAACATCGTATAAAAATCTTTCAAGGTTGCTTGAAATAAGAATATCCATTGAAGGTGAAATAGTTAAATTGAACTTTCTGTTTCTGTCATAAACACCTGTTTTGATAAAATCTGTCAAAACATTATTGCTGTTTGACGCACAAATAAGTTTGTTAACGGGAAGTCCCATTTTTTTAGCATAGTATGCCGCTAAAATATTACCGAAGTTACCTGTCGGTACAACGATATTGATTTTTTCGCCGCTTTTTACTTCCTGTGCTTTTACTAAATCTGCATAAGCAGAGAAATAGTAAACAATCTGCGGTGCGAGTCTGCCCCAGTTGATTGAGTTTGCAGATGAAAGCATAAAGTTATGTGCATTTGCTAATGCCTCAAACTCTTTGTCTGTGAAAATCTTTTTAACCCCTGACTGTGCATCGTCAAAATTACCGTTTACAGCCGCAACATTTACATTGTTACCTGACTGTGTAACCATCTGAAGTTTCTGTGTTTTTGAAACACCGTCATTTGGATAAAATACACTGATTCTTGTGCCGTCAACATCAGCAAAGCCTTCTAAAGCGGCTTTATCTGTATCACCTGATGTTGCAACCAAAATAACAACTTCTTTGTTTACGCCTTCTCTTTTGATTGATGAAACCAAAAAGTGAGGAAGTATCTGAAGCGCCATATCTTTGAATGCACAAGTAGGTCCGTGCCAGAGTTCTAAAATATATTCGCCTTTTTTAAGTCTGTAAGAAGGCGCGATAGAATCTGTACCGAACTTTTTCTTTGTGTATGCGCTGCTGATGCAGTCTTTAAGTTCTGTTTCTGAAAAATCAGTCAAGAACTTTGAAAGAACTGCATAGGCTCTTTCTCTATAATTCATTTGCGCAATATTTTCGATTTCTTCTTTTGAGAGTTCTGGAATTGTATCCGGCACGAAAAGACCTCCGTCAGGAGAAAGTCCTTTAATGATAGCCTGTCCGGCAGTCAAAGAAATCTCTTTATTTCTGGTGCTGTGATAATTCATACTAAAATCTTCCTTTCGTGGAATATACATCATTATTCAACATATCATTTTACAACAAAACTCCAAAAAAATCAAGTGTTTTTTATAAATAAAACAAAACGCCGCGATGCGGCGTTTTGCTTTATTAAAAGGGAGTGTTATGAAAACAAATGAAGTGTGGGACTTTTGTCCCGCCTCTCATTCAACGATTATGATTATAGAACAAAATTTTGTATTATGAATGTATTAAATGTGAAATTTTTGCGAATATTAGAAATATTAAGCGGTAAATTTTTACTTAACCCGTATTGCAAAAAGCGGATTTTTGTGATATACTATACTTAGTGATTTGTTCGGATTTTAAAAAATCGCAGGCAAAAAGCACAAAGGTCGGAAAATAATGTGCTTTTTTATGGCTTACGGTTTATTTTTGATTTTTTAAAATACTACATAATTTTAAAACCCCTCCTTTATAATTAAAGGAAGGCTTGTTTTAGTGTGATTGGAGGAATATTGTGGCAAAAAAGAATAAAATTAAAATTATCCCTTTAGGGGGACTTGAAGAAATCGGCAAAAACCTTACACTTTTTGAATTTAAAGATGAAATCCTTATTTTGGATTGCGGTGTTGCATTCCCTGATGATGACCTTTTCGGGATTGACCTTGTAATTCCTGATATGACATACTTGCACAAAAACCGTGAAAAAATCAAAGGTCTGGTTTTAACCCACGGACACGAGGACCACATCGGTGCAATACCTTATTTATTAAATGAAATAAACGTTCCCATTTATGGTACAAGATTAACCCTTGGGATTTTAGAAAAGAAATTAAAAGAACACGGGCTTTCAGGCACTGCTAAATTAAACCCTGTAAAAGCAGGAGACAAAATTAAACTCGGCTCATTCGGAGTTGAATTTATACGCACAAATCACAGCATTGCAGACTCTGTTGCAATTGCGCTTCACACTCCTGCAGGAATTATTCTCCACACAGGAGACTTTAAAATCGACTCTACACCTATCGATGGTGAGATTTTAGACCTTGCACGATTTGGTGAACTTGGCAAAAAAGGTGTTTTAGCACTTTTGTCTGACTCAACAAATGTTGAACGCCCCGGCTATTCAATGTCTGAAAGAAAAGTAGGCGAAACATTTGAGGAACTTTTTGACGGTTGCAACTCAAGAATTATTGTTGCAACATTTGCATCAAACGTTCACAGAGTTCAGCAGATTATAACCTGTGCCGCAAAGCACAAAAGAAAAGTTGCAGTTTCGGGAAGAAGTATGGAAAGCGTTGTTACCGCTGCTTACGAACTTGGATATTTGAAAGTTCCAAAAGGTGTTTTAATCGACCTTTCGGATATCAACAAATATCCCGACAATCAGTTGGTTATTGTAACCACAGGCAGTCAGGGTGAGCCTATGGCGGCACTTTCAAGAATTGCAACTCTTGACCATAAAAAAATCGAAATTAAAAAAGGCGACCTTGTAATTATTTCTGCAAGTCCTATCCCGGGTAATGAAAAACTGGTTGCAAAAGTAATTGATGAACTTTTCAAGCACGGAGCAGAAGTAATTTATAAATCAATTTCAGATATTCACGTATCAGGACACGCTTGTCAGGAAGAATTGAAAATCATTCTTTCAGTTGTAAAACCAAAATATTTCATTCCCGTTCACGGTGAATACCGTCATTTGATGCAACACACACATCTTGCTCACAAAATGGGAATGCCTGAAGATCATACATTTATAATGAAAATAGGTCAGGTTTTGGAACTTGACAATTCTTCTGCAAAAATAACAGGAACTGTTCCTGCAGGCAGAGTGTTTGTTGACGGTTCAGGCGTAGGCGATGTTGGAAACATCGTTATCCGCGACAGAAAACTTTTATCAGAAGACGGACTTTTTGTTGTTGTAGTGGGAATTGACTCTACAACAAATGAAATAGTATCAGGACCTGATATCATTTCAAGAGGCTTTGTGTACGTAAGAGAATCGGAAGATTTAATGGAACAGGCTCGAATTAAAGCAAGAGATGCAATTTTAAACTGCACCGCAAAAAATTCAAGCGACTGGAACTCTATGAAAAGTGCAGTTAAAAGTGCTCTCAGCCAGTATCTTTTCGTAGAAACAAAAAGAAGTCCAATGATACTTCCTGTTATTATGGAGGTTTAATAAAATGACTCAGCACGAAAAATTTGTTCATATGACAACAGCACCAATCCCAAAATTGATGCTTGAACTTTCTGCACCTACAATTTTCAGTATGTTAATTACTGCTTTTTACAATATGGCAGATACATTTTTCGTCGGCAAAATCAGCACCTCGGCAACCGCTGCCGTAGGTGTTGTATTTTCGCTTATGGCAATTATTCAGGCGATAGGTTTTTTCTTTGGCCATGGCTCAGGAAACTATGTTGCAAGAAAATTAGGTGAAGAAGATTTCAAAAGTGCCAAAGATATGGTTGCAACAGGCTTTTTCCTTTGTCTTGGAATTTGCACAATTCTTGGCATCATCGGACTTATATTTATTAAGCCCCTCGCCTATTTTTTAGGTTCAACAGACACCATATACCCTCACGCAAAAGCGTATATGACCTACATTTTAATAGGCTTTCCCGTTACCGCCTGCACCTTTGTTTTAAACAATCAGTTAAGATTTCAGGGAAATGCCTTTTATGGAATGATTGGCATTGTGTCAGGAGGACTTACTAATATCGCCCTTGACCCACTTTTCATTTTTGTATTTAAAATGGGCGTTGCAGGTGCGGCTCTTGCAACAGTTGTAAGTCAGATAATAAGTTTTTTAATTCTTTTGTACTTAACCACCAAAGGTTCAAATTTAACCATTAACATAAAGCACTTTAAACCCACAAGCCACTATATCGGTGAAATCGCAAGAGGGGGACTTCCCTCCCTTTGCAGACAGGGCCTTGCCAGCATCGGCACAATAGTTTTAAACTTTTCAGCAGGTCCTTTCGGAGACAGTGCTATTGCAGGAATGTCAATCGTAAACAGAATTATAATGTTTGCAAACTCTGCAATGATCGGGTTTGGACAAGGCTTTCAGCCAATCTGCGGATTTAACTACGGTGCAAAACTGTATAATCGTGTAAAAGAAGGGTTCTGGTTCTGCGTAAAATACTCTTTTGCATTTTTGGTTGTGTTGGCAATCGCAATGATTGTTTTTGCCCCGCATCTTATACATCTGTTCCGTGATGATGCATCGGTTGTAGCGGTAGGTGCACCCGCACTTATTTTTCAGGCAATAACATTCCCATTAAACTCCCTGATTGTAATTTCAAATATGATGCTTCAATCAGCAGGAAAAGCGGTAAGTGCATCAATTTTAGCATCTGCCCGTCAGGGACTTACGCTTATCCCACTTGTGCTTATTCTCTCCCACTTTTTCGGAATTACGGGAATTCAACTTGCCCAACCAATCGGCGATGTTATAACTGCAATAATAGCAGTCCCCTTAACTGCAAGTTTTTTCAAGGAATTAAAATAAACATTAACACAAAAACCACCCTTTCGGGTGGTTTTTGTATTATTCGCGATATGATGAAGTAGTATCAATCAAAATGCAATTATTTGCTTCGTCCCATGCGATATTGAAATCAAACAATTTTCCTAAATCACGGAGTTTGAAATAGTTGTTTCCGTTGATTAAAAATGCAGTTAATTTAGCATTTCTTCCATCTTTCATAATGGCACTTGTGCTGATTTCATATTTCTTGTTTTTGCCGTCGCCTTCTTTAAGTTCTCCGCCAACTGCGCCATACTTTTCGCCTGAAACAAGATTAATCATATTTTTTCCTTCGTCCCATTTAACATTGAACACATTAAAACCTGTTCCGTAATTTGTAAGTGCAAAGGCAATGTCACGAAGTTTGAAGTAGTTGTTATCATTTATATTGTATGCTTCAAATTTAACCTGTTTTCCATCAACTAAAACTTTTGAATCTGTATAAGCCGCTGTAGCCTCTCTGATTTCAAATGTAAGACCTGTGTATTCGCCGTCTTCAGCATCAGCCCACACCTGATACATACCTGTTTCAGAAAGGATTATGTTTGTACCTTTTTTAACAGGTTCGTCACCAACTATATCTCCACTTCCTGTATATTCATAATAATCTACATCAACATTTTCAAAACCTTCTGCAGGTATCCAGTTTTTAGTAACATCTCCATAGTTTATTGAAAAGCCGTCAAAATATCTTGTTTCAACCCATTCACCGTTGATTTTTCCCAACTTAACTATTGACATATGTGTAAGATTTTTATTTGCAGTTATTGTAACAGGCGCCGCACAAAGTGCTACCATATTATCATACATAACCTGGCGGCTTTCATCATAACCTGTAATACCTGTAACAGAAATTATGTTTTCGTCATATCTTTCAGGTTCTTCAGGTGGAAGTTCTACGTCAGGTTCATTGTACTCTGGTTCAACATATTCCTGCTGTGGTTTCTGTTCAACAGGAGTTTCTGTTACTTTGCCATCCCACGCGTTATTCTTAATTGTGCAATTTACAAATTCAACCTTATTTGAAGGTTCTGCTTTATCATAGTACTGATCATCCAAAAGTTTTCCGCTGTAGTTACCTTCTATCTGAGAATTCTTAACTATAAGTTTTGCATCGCTGCTTGTTTGCGGATTCCATCTGAAGCAAACCTCCCAATCTGAAGGTTCGCCTTCGGCACCATAATTATTTCGTAAAATTTTGCAATTATCAAGAACCATATTTCCTTCAGGCATATAACAAGTCACTGCAGAACTTTCACAATCACGGATTGTTGTGTTTGTAACGTTAATATTTCCCGAAGACTGTGTCCAGATACCTACGATACCGCAACCCCATAAATCACAGTTATCAATTGTTATATTTTGTGAGTTGAAGGCAGAAATAACATCGCCTTCACCTTCACAAGTCCCCTGAGGAACATCGTGACCAAGACTTAATCCGATAAAATTAATATTTTTTGAGTTTTCAACTTCAAAAACAGGTAAGTAGCCTACATTAAGTTTAATTTCAACATTACCTTTTGCTTCAATTGTAAGATTTTCAATGTTTTCGATACGAATTCCTGTGGGGTAACCCTCTTGATTTCCCACCCAACCTGCAGGTGCAATATAGTTACCTGCTTCAACTACAATTTTGGTGTTTGAAGCAATTGCAGAAATCATATCCTGCATGTTGTTAACAGTTACAACCTTCTGGTCTGCTGCAAAGGCAGGAACGCTTGAAATAAGCATTGCCAAAACCAATGCAAAGCATAAAACTTTTTTCATTTTAAAACACTCCTTTTGTTTTATATGTAGCATAATTTTACCATAATATCCATTTAGTGTCAATTAAAATAAACTCCCCTGATATAAAACAGGGGAGTTTTATTTGTCAATTATACTTCAGGAATTTCAATTTCGATTTCTCTGCCGAGGTCTGCTGATTTTTTGATGCCTGACAAAATAGCCTGATTGTAAATAATTTCACTTGCAGGAACCAAACCTTCTGTTGAGCCTGTCTTGATTGCGTCAACAAAACTTCTGAGTTTCATTTCGAAGCATGTAACATTGCTTTCTTTCATAGGAATCTGAGTTTCAACCTGTTCTCCGCCAACTTCTGAATAAATTGTAAGAGGTCCACCGATTGAACCGTTCCAGCACTGTGTTGAAGGAATTCTGAGGCCACCCTTTGTGCCAAGGATTAAAGCATCGCCACAAGTGTCGATGTTTGCAGCCCAGGAAATTCTGAAGTCAAGCATAATATCGCCTTCAAGACGAGCAAAACCTGCAGCAAAATCGTCTACGCCGAATTTTTCAGCATATTCGTGTTTCCAACCATCTGCTTTTTTGTAGCCGATGTAGTTAGGGTCTGTACCAAAGAAGTTAGATGTATAACCTGTAACTGTAAGTGGCTTTGGATAACCGATAGCATTTAAGAGCATATCAAGTGAATAACATCCGATATCACCAAGAGCGCCGATACCGCCTGTTTCTTTTTCAATAAATGTTGTACCGTATGGTGTAGGAATACCTCTTCTTCTTCCGCCACCTGTCTGGATGTAATAGATTTTACCAAGTACGCCAGACTGAACAACTTCTTTAACCATTTTCATGTTAGGATCAAATCTTGGCTGGAAGCCGATTGTTAAAATTTTACCACTTCTCTTTTCTGCCTTTAAGATTTCGATACCTTCTTCTAAAGTAACACACATTGGTTTTTCCAAAAGAACGTTAACGCCTGCGTCAAGGCAGTCAATTGTACATTCTGCGTGTGTCATATTATATGTACAAATGCTTACGCCGTCTAATTTCAAATCTTTGTCAGCGAGCATTTCTTTGTGGCTGCCATAGCATTTAGCACCTTCAACACCGAATTTTTTGAAGAAAGCTTCTGCTTTACCCGGAACAAGGTCAGCACCTGCAACGATTTCTACATCTTCCATTTTCTTGTAGATATTAATGTGAGTTTCTGCAATCCAACCTGTACCAACAATACCAATTCTTATTTTTTTGCTTGTGTCAACTGCTTTAGCTTCTGCTTCAACGTTAAAATCCAAGCTTTTTTCCATCTGTGCC
>JAZRDC010000007.1:0-9700 GCA_045660065.1 Clostridia bacterium | reverse complement strand
TTCTGTCATTATCAGTAGGCGCACGCCAAATTGAAAGTTTAAGCGGTGTTTTTAATAAATCGTCAAGTTTTTCTATATATCCGTAATGTGTGTTGAAGATATATTCAAAGCCATTTCCTTTGATTGTAGCAAACTCTTTATTCTGAGCAATTTCAACATCACCAGAAGACGCTCCTGTTTCTTTAGCATCTTTAAGAAGATGTTGAGTATGCGCGATTTCAAAGCCATCTTTTAACATATAAACATTAAGATAAGCACCATAATTGCAATCAGGAATGCTAAAGCACAACTCAATATTTTCACTTTGATGTGGCTTTGTATTAAGATTTAACACTCCACTATCTGTAACTGTTCTGTCTGCAACCACTTCCCATATAAACTCAAAGGAAGAAAAATCAGTAAAATCATATTTATTATACACGGTAAGAGTTTTATCGTTTAACTCAGTGATCATTGGCTGATATGCATACTTTGCTTCATATGTACCTGCTTTGAAACTTCGGTCAGAAAAGACAAGACCATCACAACAGAAATTACCATCGTGTGTTTCTTCGCCAAAGTCTCCGCCATAACCCAGTCTACCATCTTCTCTCGGGGCTACATGGTCCGCCCATTCCCAGATACATCCGCCAATCATATTAGGAAATTTTTCAAAGAAGTTCCAATAATCAACCAAGTCTCCGGGACCATTACCCATAGCGTGTGAATACTCACACATAAAAAATGGTCTTTCATCACTATTTTGTTCCATATACTCCATAATACGTGAAGGATTAGGATACATTCTGCTTACCACATCTACTGTATCAGGATCTCTGTCATTATTAGACTGAGCATTACTGTGGCAATAATGAATTAATCTGCTTATGCTTTTTATTTCACTCTGACGTTTTCTTATAAACTCTGTCATGGCAGCAAAGTTTTCACCATAGTTTGCCTCATTACCGTGGCTCCACATAATTACGCAAGTATGATTTTTATCACGCTCAAAAAGTCTTTCGGCTCTGTCAATATGTGCTTCTCTCCAGTCGGGATTTTTACAAGGCCATATGGTATCATCGTCGTAAGCATAGTGTGGAGTTCTCATGGTAAACCCGTGAGTTTCAATATCCGCTTCATCAATTACATAAAATCCCATTTCGTCGCACATTTCAAGGAATACAGGCTGCGGAGGATAATGAGATGTTCTGATAGCATTGATGTTAAGTTCTTTCATTTTTAAAAGATCATTTCTGACAAACTCTTCACTCATAACATAACCGTCAGTCGGATGAGTATCGTGATGATTAATGCCTTTCAACTTAACAGGCACTCCATTAATAAGAAGCTCACCTTTTTTGCTTACAGACTGGTCTCTCAGGCCAACTCTTATAGGAATAAACTCCCCTGCCTGTTTAAAAATGACAGTATAAAGATAAGGATTTTCAGCATTCCACAAGATTGGATTATCAAGATTTGTTTCATTACCATCCATATCAAAAACTTTATATGGCAAATCACAATAAATACCTTTTGAGTCAAAACCTACTTCAATATCAAACAAATGATTTTTATTTCTTGACAAAAGATAAACATCTCTGAAAATACCATTGTTTCTGAAGAAGTCCTGATCTTCAAGATAACTTGAAACGCATCTTTTATATACTTTACAAAGAATTTCATTTTCGCCTTCATTTAAATCTACTTTAAACTCAGATGTTGAATGTGAAACTGTTGAAAATCCAACATAATTCCCGTTAACAAATAATTCTATACAAGGTGATACACCTTCAAAAATCAAATAGTTTTCTCTTTCTGCCTCAACTTTTGAAACATTTATTCTTCTTCTGTATACACCCAGCGGATTATCATCAGGTACATAAGGTGGGTCGACCGGATAAGGATACTCTACATTTGTATAATATGGTTTTTCGTATCCTGTTGTCTGCCAACAAGAAGGAACTTTAACTTTATCCCAATTTTCTATAACTCCGGGACAATCAATATCTCTTTCAAAATATTTAAAATCCCATTCTCCATTTAACAAAGTATAAAATTCTGATTGTGATTTATCGCCTTCCAAAGCTTTTTCTAAAGTATCGTATGGTATATAATGCGCTCTTGGTTTTAATGTGTTTTCGTGAATAAATTTAAGATTTTCATATTTTCTCATATTATAACCCTCTTTCATTGACAAAACAATCACTATATATTATAATTATATAGTAAAATACATCGTTTTTCAATATGATTATCGTGCATTTTATATAATTATATTGTCAAGGAGTTATATATGAAAATACGCTTATACGACAAAATTCAGCTACATATTCAAGACCTATAAACCTCGAAGATATTTTATTATTTTACCCACACTCAAAATCCAAACTGTGTCGTCATTTTAAGGAAAAATATAACTGCACTATCTTTGATTTTATAACAAAAACCAGACTTACACACGCAAAATTTTTAATATTAAATCACCCTAATTTAAAATTAAAAGAAATAGCAAGTAGTTGTGGCTTTAATGATACAAGTTACTTTTGTAAAATGTATAAAAAATATTATGGTCATTCCCCAAAAACAGATTCAATTATATAAAACTAAAAAAAGTTCCCGAAAAAATCGGGAACTTTTTTAGTTGTGAATTTCCGCTATTTGATTTTGTATATCAATTTGTAATATGTCAATATCTCCGTTTTTTTCAACTTTCAAAATATCGTTTAAGATTTTTTCCGGAAAAATAGTTTTTAAATCTTCTGCGTACTGTTCACCATCACGCGGAAAAGACATATCAACAACTTCAAATATGCCATCAGTCTTTTTTATTTCAAATTTGCATGGTTGCGACAAACTGCCACTTTCTAATAATTCTCCATTATATTTGTTAATATAACTCGCAGCATATATCCAACAATACGCTATATATATATCATCGGATTTCGAAATCATAAAAGTTTTATCAGCGCTA
The DNA here is from genome assembly GCA_045660065.1 of Clostridia bacterium. Classification (GTDB taxonomy): domain Bacteria; phylum Bacillota; class Clostridia; order RGIG6154; family RGIG6154; genus RGIG2094. The sequence continues at coordinate 6,750 of JAZRDC010000007.1, read as the reverse complement.
AACCATTTTTCACTATGACTCTTCTTATTTATCTCCTGTGTATACACAACATAATCATTAATAGTTTTTCTAATATTATTCGCATCTATTTCCCCAACATGAGTATAATTTTTGCCCCAGGTAGAAAAAAGTACCGGTTTACCTTCCTCCATATTTTTTAAATCTATAGAACATAGTGCACCAAAAACGATAACAACCACAAGCAGAGTTACCAGCCCCATATACTTCAGGTTATTTTTCATTAAACTGCCTCCTAATTAAAATCTTTCCAGGAAATCAGCCACAATAGAAGTATCTTCCAAACCATGCGGATGATGCTTACATCCTTTTTTTACATGAACTTCAATTGTACCACCGTTGTCTTTATAATATTTTTCAAGAATCTTGCCATTTTCGTGAAAAGGAACTACTTCATCACTATCCCCTGCAACTATTATTACAGGAAGATTATTTTTCAATAAAACATCCATTTTATCAACAGGACTTTCTCTATAACAAATCATTTCACTGATGGTGCGTCCGGTTACACTGTTATATTCTTCAAAAAGTGAAACTTCAGCATCACCAAGTGCACAAGGACAACTTAAAAGATTTAAAACCGGTGCATCGAGATATATTGCGCTTACAAGGTGCGGTGCACTACATGCAAATCTTACTGAATATAATCCACCACAACTCATACCAACCAAAGCACATTTTTTATCAAGTCCGAATTCCTGAGATACAAACTCTGCAAATCTCACTTTACGGGCAACATCTTCAGGTTCCGCCCAACGATTATCATTTTTAATGTATGCAATATGCCAACCACGGTTTAAAAGTTCTGTTTCCAGTGCAGGAAATGCTCCGAAATATTCCGTTTTAAGTGCCCACTTACCGTTAGGCTCGACATTAGGCTTTACAACTCTTGCCAAATGGTTTTCAAATTCAAATTCTAAATTGTCAAAATCAGGATATGCATCTGTTTTTGTTATTCCATATTTCATCTATTCATCTTCTCCTTCGAATTCTTTTGCTACATCTTCAAGTAACTCTCTTATATTTAAACGCTGTGGGCATACCTGCTCACACAAACCACATTTAATGCAATCAGAAGCTTTGCCGCCATCTTCAGTATGAACTGAATAATAAAAATCTGCATTCCAATTTGAAAAAGTGTTAACATTATTCAGACAAGAAAACAATTTTGGAATCGCAATGTTTGATGGACATTTTTCAACACAATACTCGCAAGAGGTACACTCAATTACATTCTGACCTTTAATTAAATTGCATACTTTCTGAACAGCAGTGATTTCTTGTTCATCAAGAGGTTTAAACTCGGTCATAAACTCTGTATTTTCTTCAATCATATCAAGACTTCCCATACCGGAAAGAACCATAAATACGCCTTCAAAACCTGCTGCAAATCTTATTGCATAACTTGCGGGACTACCACCTAATGGTTTAAACACTTCTTTACATTCATCTGAAAGATTTGCAAGTGTTCCACCTTTTACAGGCTCCATAACAATAACAGGTTTATTGTATTTTCTGCACATTTCGTACACTTTTCTGCTTTGAACAGAATCACTTTCAAAATCAAGATAGTTAAACTGAATCTGAACAAACTCTATTTCAGGATTTTCAGTTAAAATCTGCTCTAAAACTTCTGGAGTATCGTGAAAAGAAATACCAAAATGTTTAATTTTACCCTCTTTTTTGAGATTCAATGCAATTTTGTAAGCATTTGTCATTTGGTATTTTGCATAGTGTTCTTTGTTTTGTGCGTGCATCAGATAAAAGTCAAAATATTCAACGCCGCAGATTTTAAGTTGACTTTCAAAAAGAGGTAAAATTTCCTCCTCTTTTTCAAAATTCCACGCTGAAAGTTTATCTGCTAAAACATAACTTCCCCTTGGATATTTTGATGTTAAACATTTACTTAATACTTTTTCACTTTGACCATTTATATAACTATGCGCAGTATCGAAGTAATTGTAACCTTTTTGCATAAACAAATCAACCATTTTTTGTGTATGCTCGATATCTACTTTTTCCCCAATCATAGGAAGTCGCATAAAGCCAAAACCTAAATTCTTTTTAATTTCCGGGAAATTCATATATGTACTCCTTATGGAATGATATTAAGATGCTGAAGAAGGATTTTCAATCCCATCAAGACTAACACAACACCACCGGTAATTTCAGCTTTTGACTTGAATTTACAACCAAATTTATTACCGATAATTAAACCTATCCAGGAAAGGATAAATGTTATCACAGCGATAAGTGACGCTGCCTGACAAACCTCAGCAGTTGTCAGTTTGATAGCAGCATACGAAATACCAACCGCCATAGCGTCGATACTTGTTGCAATCGCCATCGGAAACATTGATTTGAAAGAAAATGAATCATCAAGTTCTTCGACACATCCTCTTGATTCTTTTATCATATTGATACCAATTGCGGCAAGTAAAAGGAACGCTATCCAATGATCAAAACTTTCAATGTACGAAGCAAAATTAAAAGCTAAAATAAAACCGAGTAATGGCATAATCCCCTGAAATCCACCGAAATAAAGACCAACAATAAAACCATGTTTTTTCTTTACTTTAGCTACCGAAAGACCTTTACAAACCGCCACCGCAAAAGCATCGGCAGAAAGACCTACCGCAATTACAAATAATTCCCAAAGTTGCATTAAAATTAATCTCCTTAAACAATATTTTTTATCATATTTATATGTGGCCAACCGGCTTCAGTATAAAAATCACCAACAGTGTGAAACCCTGTTTTTTCATAAAACCCGACAGCCGTTTCAATAGCACCTAATTCAATTGCGGAAACTTTCAAATTTTTTGCATATTGTTCAATATGTTCAAAAAGTTGCCTGCCATAACCTTTTTTTCGCAAATCACTTTTCACGGCAACTCTACCAATATGAAGGAAATTGCCATCAATGTTACCCCTTGCGCACCCGAGCAAACAACCGTCATCATACAAGCAAAAGTGCATAAACTCTGCATCTTTTCCGTCAAATTCAATATTTTTAGGTACATTTTTCTCAACTACAAATGCCTGATTTCTAAGTTCAAGAATTTCTTCATTTGCATTATTTAAAACTTTAAATTCCATTACTAAATTTTTTATCTCCTAAATTAATTCAAACATTCTAAATTGTAACACAAAAATTCAAATCAGTCAATTCAAATAATTATGTAAATAACATAATTAATGCAATAATTATTATAATAATCCCCCCAATACGATTGAATGTAAGCGCAAAATCAGACGGCTCAGCATCTTGATATCGCCAACCGTAATGCAGATACCACGTCAATTGAGGTGCTGCTATATTAAATATACCAAGTAATACAAGGATAATAACTGCTATAACCTCTCCCTCTGAATGCTTCAGTGCTTTTGGGGCATCGTTAAGTATAATATTTGTCAAAATATCTCCATCAATATATTTCTCAGGATTATAATCGTTGCTCCATCCTCCGCTACCGCTACCATTATTCATATTAGACCAATATGTAGAACCATCGGGATAAGTTATATCTATTTCATATTCAGACTTGTTACCTGCAAAATTAAATTTATATACATTTGTGCCATCGTAAATGGTTTTTGCTTCAGAATTAATTTTAAATTCTATTCCGTTCTTTTCAACAACATATTGAGTTTCCACTTGAGAGCAGGAACATAATAACATAGTAATAAGAATATTTATAACAAAAACTTTAACCTTTTTCATATATCTGCTCCTTTAGAAACACTCATATAATCTTAAAATTGTGGCTATTGCTTGTTCAACGGTATAATTACCTTTAGGAGAAAACTGCATTTCAGACACCCCGTTCATTATATTCATAGCGTTCATACAAGCAACCGCTGATTTTGCCCAATCGGCAATTGCACTTTCATCTGAAAATGACATTTTCATAGCAGTTGGTATTGTTTTGTTACCTAAAAATCCCGCTGTTCTTAAAAGTATAGTTGCTGCTTGCTCGCGAGTAATTGATGCATCGGGAGAAAATGATCCATCACCCATGCCATTTATAATTCCTGCAGCAGACAAAAATTTAATTTTATCATCATTACAATCTGAAAAAGATATAGAATTAAATTTATTTGTAAGTTGTCTTTCGGAAATTACATTATCAATTGCATACCATTCACCTTGTCTTGAATCACTATTGGGGTAAAACTCGGTAGCAATAAGTCTGTAAATCAAATTACAAAATTCGTATCTTGTGATGTTTTGCATATATTTTTCTGTCAATTCATACGGCAAGAGATTGCAAGATGCCGCCTTTTCAATTTCCGGTTTTGCCCAAGAACTTGCTCCTTCTGTAATAAGCAGGTTATTTTCCGGCAAGTTAATACCATCAGTAACTTCTACATCTCTTAACTTATTTGCAAACGTCTCCGAACGCTCATTTAAATATTTTTGAAACAAAGTGTTATTTGCTGTGTAAAGTGCACTACGAGCATTACCAATGTATGGTGAATACCAAATCAAATTTTTCTTTAATTCACCATGAGAATAACAAAGTTTGCCGTATCCACCAACAATAATATTACCGTTTGAATAAACAACAAATGATTTTGTCTTATCTTTTGTCCAAAATTTTATATAATACTCTTGTAAAGTATAGGAATCATACGGTCCTACAGTTCTGTCAAACGGTGCAAAATTCCAGTAAGTATTTAACCATTTCTGCAAATCCTCTAACTCTATATCTGCACATTGGCCATCGCCTCTGACAATTACACCGCTTCCGATTTCACTTACATCATTTAGCCCTATTACATTATGAAAAGGCTGACCTACTGGAAGAAACTTCATGTTATTAAAGTTAATATCAATTGTACCTTCTTCTATGTTCCAATGATATGTTCCATATTTTGCAAGTTCGTCGCTTTGCATAAGCACAGTTCCGTTTTCAAGTTCATAAACATTTGCAGGAACATCACTGTCTAAATACACTTTTGCATTGGTTTCATATACTTTTGTAATATTTGAATAATGTTGCGCTTTATATGTAAAATCAGGAACATAAATATCTGTTTCATTTCGTTTTAAAATATATTCTTTATATCCGTTTGCATCATTATATACAATATTAAAGCCAAAATATTCAAGAACATCAATTGGCAAATAAACAAACTCGTTAGGTAGCTGTGCTGCAGGTATTGAGTTTCCATTAATAAAGAGCATATTATCCTTGACAACGGTTTCACCTATGTATTCACGCTCTGCAAAAACTGTAGTTGTAAAAGAAATTAATATTATTGTTAAGATTATTAGCATCTGTTTTCTCATTACATTTCTCCTAATTAGCAAGAGTAAAAGTTCCTGCTATATTTGATAATTCTTTTTGTAAATCCTTACTTGTGTTTTTAGGAAATTCCCAAGATACAATATAGACTGTTTCGCCTGAAATATGGATATTAAACCACAATGTATCTCCGTCAAGTTCTTGTCCGCAAAGAGATAGCCCCAATAAGTCCTCGAAAACATAATCTTCATACTCTTTTAAGAACTTACTTCTTGCAGATATTTCATCCGAGTTTTTGTATGTTGTTACTTTGATTTCAACATCATCTTTTTTTATGTATTCCCATTTTTCTTCTAAAGCACCGTCATCATAGTCTTGTTCATAACGATAGTTTTTAGAGGGAACTGTGAGAGTATAACCCTCGCCTTGATGGGTTTCATATGCACCACCGATTGTTGTATAGACTTTATCATTCTTTGCTTCGGGAAGATATAAATTCTTTTTATTATCCTTGCATCCGGTAATCACAAGCAGAGTTATCATCAGCAAAATTATAGAGATTTTTTTCAAAAATCATTCCTCCTTTGAATGTAATATCTAACAATAAACTTAATTACTTCAATAAACACAAAAGCACCTGTTATAAGTGAATACATTATAGCCAAGAGTCCCGGTCCTTCACTACCGTGGGTGTTAATTTGAGATAAAATGCCCCACCATATAATAGCAACAATTATCATCACACCTGACAGAAAATATGTTTTCTTGATTTTCCAAAGGCATATTCCTAATATTAAACCAATGACAACCGGCAGTACAAATATCATTATAATATTATAATACTTCTGTGCAATTGACTTCCAATATTCTTCACCTTTATAAGTAGTAAGATGTTGCAAATTATTTCTATACAATGGATTGTCGATGTATAATGGCAGATCAAGTCTTTGTCTGCGTTCTTGTTCTGCATTAAAATAACTTCCGTCATTTAAATATTTTTCAAGGCGTTGCCACATATCTCCTTCTACATTTCTAAGTTTAATTCCTATTCCCGGCTTATCTTCAGTCTGGAATATATCTGTTGGATTATTCTCATCAAAATAGGTAAAAAGGTAAATTTTTCCCTCTCTGACTTTAAAATCACCAACAGGATTGGGATTATAATATGTAAGTTTACCCCCATGATTCACATCACCCTTAATTACCGCTACAGGCGACACTTCAATATCAGGTTTTTCTTTATCAGGATGGTAGTATATTACTTCTGCAAAGAAAATCTGTGCATCATCTGAATGAAGCAAATCTTCAGGAATACTGCCTGCAAAGGCTGTTACTGATGCAGATATTAAAATAATCGTTATGAAACTTAAAATAATTAATTTTTTCATTTTATTCGTGCTCCCTATTTAATGGTAAAATACACCTCGTAGATTTTCTTGTCATAATCACCTGCTCGTCTGAAATCCATAATTTCTTTTTT
>JAZRDC010000006.1:0-4562 GCA_045660065.1 Clostridia bacterium | reverse complement strand
GAAGCCTGCGTTGAACTCGGATTCTTAACAGCAGAAAAGTTTGACGAAGTATTCCACCCGGAACAAATGGTTTAATCTGGAGGTATAAAAATGAAAGTTAGTTATTTCCCGGGTTGTACCTTAAAAAACAAAGCAAAAGACCTTGATTTGTACGCATACAAATCAGCATCTGCTTTGGGGGTTACACTCGAAGAAATTGAAAACTGGCAATGCTGCGGCGGCGTATTTACTATGGCAAAAAATGAAGTTGCTACAAAACTTTCTTCAGTTCGTGCACTCAAAGAAGCCTTTTCTAAAGAACAGCCATTAGTTACAGTATGCTCAGCTTGTCACAATGTTATTAAACAAACAAACTTTGCTATGCAAAGTGATAAAGAATTTTCTGACAAAGTTAATCGTTATATGGCAGAAGATGGCGGATACTACGGTGAAGCAGAAGTTTATCACTATTTGGAAATGCTCCGCGACCTTGTTGGATTTGACGCTTTAAAAGAAAAAGTTGTAAATTCACTCAAAGGCAAAAAAATTGCCGCATACTACGGTTGTCTTTTATTAAGACCAAACTCTGTTATGAAAATGGATGACCCTGAAAACCCAAGCATTATGGAAGATTTCATTAAAGCGTTGGGTGCAGAGCCTGTTATCTATGCAAAGCGCAACGAATGCTGCGGAGGATATGTAAGCGTTGAAAGTCCTGAACTTGCTAAGAAAAACAGCAATGCTGTTGTTGAAAATGCAAAGGCTCAGGGTGCTGAAATGATTATTACTGCATGTCCGCTTTGCAAATATAATCTTGAAAAAAATGGTGCTGATATTCCGGTTGTTTACTTTACTGAACTTTTAGCCGAAGCACTTGGTGTAAAGGAGGATACAAATGAATAATAAGTATCTCCGCGAAGAATTAATCCGCCAGAGCGGTGTTAATCCTAAAAAATGTATGAAATGCGGAAAATGTTCTGCAACCTGCCCTGCTTACGATGAAATGGAATATCATCCACATCAGTTTGTAAGTATGGTGGAAAGCGGAAATATTGAACCGCTTTTAAACTCAGAATCGCTTTATAAATGTTTGTCTTGTTTTGCTTGTATTGACAGATGTCCAAGAGGTGTTGAACCTGCGAAACTTGTTGAATCAGTTCGTCTTGCTGCAATCAGAAAACAGGGCAATAACAGAATGACTGCCAATGATGTGCCGGAACTTTTAAATGAAGATGTTCCACAGCAGTTATTGGTAAGTGCATTCAGAAAATATAGTAAGTAAGGAGGAGAAGACAAATGCAAAGAGTTGGTGTTTTTGTATGTTGGTGCGGCAGTAATATTGCAGGTACTGTTGATGTTGAAGCAGTATCTGAAGCCTTGAAAAGCGAACCTGGTGTGGTCTTTTCCACTAACTATCAATATATGTGTTCCCAGGCGGGACAGGATATGATTAAGGATGCGGTTAAAGAGCATAACCTTACAGGTATTGTTGTTTGTTCTTGCTCACCTCGTATGCACGAAGCAACCTTCAGAAAAACTGCGGCTGCGGCAGGCATAAATCCTTATATGGTTGAAATTGCGAACATCAGAGAGCAGTGCTCATGGGTTCACAAAGATATTCCTACAGGAACTGAAAAAGCCATTATTTTAGGTAAAGCGGCAATTGCCAAAGTTAATCTTAACACTCCGCTTACCCCGGGCGAATCACCTGTTACAAAAAGAGCACTTGTTATCGGCGGCGGTATCGCAGGTATCCAGACTGCTCTTGATATTGCAGATGCAGGGTTCCCTGTAGACATTGTTGAAACAAAGCCTACAATCGGCGGTAAAATGGCGCAATTGGACAAAACCTTCCCTACACTTGACTGTGCGGCTTGTATTTTAACACCTAAAATGGTAGATGTTGCACAAAATGAAAATATCCGTATTTTCTCATACAGTGAAGTGTCAGAAATTAAAGGTTTTGTTGGTAATTTTGATGTTACAATCAAGAAAAATGCAAGATATGTAAAAGAAGATATCTGCACAGGTTGCGGTGCTTGTGTTGAAAAGTGCCCAATGAAAAAAGTTCCTAACGAATTTAACCTCGGAATGGATAACAGAAGTGCAATTTATATTCCTTTTGCACAGGCAGTTCCAAAAGTTGCTACAATTGACCCGAATGCTTGTAATATGCTTAAAAATGGCAAATGCGGTCTTTGTGCAAGAGTTTGCGCAGCAGGTGCTATTGATTACACTCAAAAAGATGAATACATTAATGAAAAATATGGTGCGATTGTTGTTGCAACAGGATTTAATCCAATCAGTATGGAAAAATTCGATGAATTTGCTTACAACCAGTCAAAAGATGTTATTACATCTTTAGAATTTGAACGTCTTACAAATGCGGCAGGTCCTACTGCAGGTCATTTGGAAAGACCATCAGACGGAAAATCACCAAAAACAATCGTATTTGTTCAGTGCGTTGGTTCAAGATGTGATTCTTGCGCTGAAAAAGGCAAAGAATATTGCTCAAAAATTTGTTGTATGTATACAGCAAAACATGCAATGCTTGTAAGAGATAAATACCCTGATACTGAAGTTTATGTATTCTATATAGATGTAAGAACTCCGGGTAAAAACTTTGACGAATTCTATCGCCGTGCTGTTGAAGAATATGGCGTAAAATATGTTAAAGGTATGGTTGGTAAGGTTACTCCTGAAGGCGATAAATTAAAAGTTCAGGCATCAGACCTTATTGAAAACAAACAACTCCATATTGATGCAGACTTGGTTGTTCTGGCTGCTGCTATCGAACCTGATAAGTCAGCAAGACCTCTTGCAACTATGCTTACTGCAAGTATGGACACAAATGACTTCTTTACAGAAGCCCATCCAAAACTTCGTCCGGTAGAAAGCCCGACTGCAGGTGTATTCCTGTCAGGTGCTTGTCAGGGACCTAAAGATATTCCTGAAACTGTTTCTCAGGCAGGTGCTGCGGCATCAAAGGTTATCGGACTTTTGGCTAAAGATAAATTAACAGGAAATCCTTGTGTTGCTCATTCAAATGAACTTATGTGTAACGGATGTTCTTCTTGTGAAAGAGTTTGCCCATATGGCGCTATCACTTATGAAGATAAAGAATTCCGTATGCCTGACAGAACAACCAAGGTAAGAAGAGTTGCAACTGTTAATCCTGCAGTTTGTCAGGGTTGCGGTGCTTGTACAGTTGCTTGTCCTTCAGGTGCTATGGACCTTAACGGATTTGCAAGTAATCAGATTATGGCGGAGGTGGACGCAATATGCAAGTAAATGAACATAAACCTTTAATTGTTGCTTTTTGTTGCAACTGGTGTTCCTATGCAGGTGCAGACCTTGCAGGAAACAACCGTCTTAACTATCCGGCAGATGTTAAAATTATAAGAGTTCCCTGCTCTTGCAGAGTAAATCCTATGTTTGTACTTCGTGCTTTCCAGAGAGGTGCAGACGGGGTTATCATCTGTGGTTGCCATCCTGGCGACTGCCACTACACATCAGGTAACTATTATACAAGAAGAAGAATGGCTGCACTCTTTTCAATGCTTGACTTTTTGGGTATTGAAAAAGAGCGTACCCGTGTTGAATGGGTTTCAGCGGCTGAAGGTGCAAAATTTGCCGCAACAATGAATGACTTTGTTGAAAAAGTAACAGCACTTGGAGAAAATAAGAGATTGGAGGATCTGCGATGCAAAAGATAACACAAAATCAGTTAATTGAAAAAGCAGTTTCTCTGCTTAAAAATGGCACTGTTACTGCAGTTCTCGGTTGGAGCAAAGGTGAATTCGGTTACGATGTTACACCTAAAATGTTCAAAACCGAAGAAGATTTAACTAAAGACTTTGTCTGGAACGATTTTTGCGGAGTTAACTTCTCAAAATATCTCGTTTCAAAAACAGACAGATTTGAAGGTAAGATCCTTGTTTTCTTAAAACCTTGCGATACTTACAGTTTTAATCAGCTTTTAACAGAACACCGTTTTGACCGTGAAAAGGTATACGCAGTTGGTATTCCTTGTGAAGGTATGGTTGATATTGCAAAAATAAAAGCAATTACTGGTGAAGGCATAAGTGAAATCAAAGAAGATGGAGATAACCTCTTAGTTACAACTATTTATGAAGATAAACCGATTACAGTTAGTGCAAAAGATGTTCTTTTAGAGCGTTGCATTAATTGTAAGAGCAAAAAGCACGTTGCTTACGACGAACTTTTAGGTGAAGAAGGCGAAGTAATTGAATCAGCAAGATTTGACGAAGTTGCAAAACTTGAGTCTTTGACTGCCGATGAAAGATTTGCTTTCTGGCAGAATGAACTTTCACGTTGCATTCGTTGTAATGCTTGTCGTGATGCTTGTCCTGCTTGTACTTGTGAAAAATGCGTGTTTGACAACCCAGGTTCTGGTGTTGAAAATAAGGCTCCGGGTAACAGTTTTGAAGAAAAAATGTTCCATATTATAAGAGCATATCACGTAGCAGGAAGATGCACAGACTGTGGAGAATGTTCAAGAGTTTGTCCTCAGAATATTCCGCTTCATCTTTTAAACAGAAAATTCATTAAAGATATCAATG
>JAZRDC010000005.1:0-4878 GCA_045660065.1 Clostridia bacterium | reverse complement strand
CAGAGAAGCAAGGACACTATTGTTATTGACTGGAAAACTGCAATGGATAGCGAGGCTTTTGCAAGAAAGATTTTAACCCACGAGGGCGTACATTCGGTTGAGGGAAGTGAGTTTTATAACGAACTTCGTGATTATGCCTTTAAGAATTTGTATGCCGATGAGAATGCAAAGAATAAAACTGTTGCCGATAAGATAAACGAGTACGGCAAGGAAGGTGTTGCACTTGATGATGCGGGGGCGGAAAAAGAACTTGTTGCAGATTATTTAAGTGAGCATATTCTTTCAAGCGAAAAGGCAATAAACAGTTTCTGCAGACAAAATCCAAGTTTGGCAAAAAATGTTTACTGGTCATTAAAAAAGGCTTATGCATATTTGACCGATGAAGCAAAATTTGAGGAAATAAAAAACATTGAAAAAGGTCTTGTAATCTTTGAAAAGGCACTTAACACACGCGCCATGGGCGAGAGTGATGGCGGGGTGCAGTTCCATATAAATGGCAGTGATAAGAGTATATCTATAAAGCAACAAATAGAAAATGCAATTCCAGATTTAGAAGGTATGCCTGTTGTTTCTCGTATTAAATATGAAATGCAAGGAAAAGACAGAATTGAGAAAAGAAATAATCTATTGAAAGAATTCCCGAAGGACTTTAAATTAACGGTAACAAGAAAAGGCATGGGAGATGTTTTAATAGACAGAAATTTAATAAAAGGAGCATTTAAGTATTTTAATACAGATGCAGAATATGAGGCTATATGGGCTATCCCGGACGTTATTGAAAAAGGTAAAGAAATAACTTCGAGAGAAGAACATAAAAACAGAGACTATCCAACATATACTTTTGCAGCTCCAGTTGAAATAAATGGAACTCCAGGGTATATGGGTGTAACTGTAAAATTAACAGATGACCTAAAATATAAGGCTCACAGAATTATATTTCCTAATGGTGATGTTTTAGAAATTTCTGACACAAAAAATGCAGAGGCTACAACGCCGGCACCATTGTCTGAAACGACAACAGACATCCGAACCATCACCTCTACACCTGAAAGTTTACCACAAAACAATCCTGATGTCAAGAGTGATATCCAATTCACTTCACCTGTTGCATCGGCGGATGCAAAGGTTTCTGCAGAAACGGAAAGTGATGTTAAGATTAAGTCCAACAAGGCCAAGAGTTATTATGAAAGATATTCCAATACTGCGAAGAAGGATATTGGTAAGCTTTTGGGAATACCAAAGGCAAGGCTTAGTGTTATTGATGGAAATATTGATAGTCTGGCCGGGGAATATTTCCACAATGGAAAGATTTCAGATGCCAACAAGGATGCACTTTTTGAAAAAGCCTGGAAGGAAGGCGTTATAATTGATGATACCAACAAGGAGTTTGCGAAGGAGTTAAGGCAGGAACTTAAATCAACAAAATTTTATATCTCACCTGAAGATGCAAAGGATATTCCTGATTTTGGAGTGTTGACAAATTTTTACTAAAAATGAAAGTGGGAGAGTTTATAACAAACTCTCCCATGAAAGGTAGGTCCACGACAAAAAGGTAAATATGAGTAAATGCCGTGGATTGGCGCACCCAAAGGGATTCGAACCCCCGACCTGCGGTTTAGGAAACCGTCGCTCTATCCTGCTGAGCTATGGATGCAAACATAAAAATTATAATACAATATTTTGTTTTTGTCAATGTAAAATATTATGAGCACCCCTTTTTTAGGATGCTCATTGGAGCGTCCGACGGGATTCGAACCCACTGCCTTCAGAGTCGGAGTCTGATGCTCTATCCAAGTGAGCTACGGACGCAAGGATGTTTATATTTTAAGACAAAATTGACAAGTTGTCAAGGTGTTTAACCAATTAGTTTGGCAATTTCTGCCCGCAATCTGGAAATGATTCTTTTTTCTAATCTTGATATATATGATTGCGATATACCAAGAATATCTGCAACTTCTTTTTGTGTCATTTCTTCTTCTGTTTTTAAACCATATCTTAATTGCATTATTGTTTTTTCCCTTACTGATAACTTCTCAAGTGCTTGTGATAATAAAACTTTATCAGTTTGTTCATCCAGTGTTTTTTGTATCATATCCGTCTCAGAACCAAGTATATCTGAAAGCAATAATTCATTTCCATCTTTATCAGTATTTAATGGTTCGTCAATTGAAATTTCATTTCTGTGTGAACTGATTTTTCGAAGATGCATAAGTATTTCGTTTTCTATACACCTCGAAGCATATGTGGCTAATTTGATATTTTTATCGGGCTTGAATGTGTTTATTGCTTTTATAAGTCCAATTGTCCCAATTGAAATCAAATCTTCAATATTAATTCCTGTATTTTCAAATTTTTTTGCAATATATACAACTAATCGCAAGTTATGTTCGATTAATATATTTCTACTCTTTTCATTTTTTAAATCCATCAAAAGTAAACTTTCTTCGTTTTTAGGGAGCGGTGCGGGTAAATTTTCACCACCACCTATGTAAAAAATATTACTTTTGCTTCTAAAAAACATTAGTTTGATGCACTCTATTAAGTTTTTAAACATAGTTTTTTCTCCGTTTCATTTAATTTTATGTTGCTTATATTTAGTAAGATATCGCAAGTCGTATTAAGTGGGATATTGCTTATTCCGATTTTGGCGGATATTTTTATGCCGTTTATGTCTACATAATCAGGTGTGAATATTTTAATTATGTCAACATTATTGATTGTATAACATTTTAAATTTTCATACACGATAGTACCTGCATTTATTATCGGAGATAATGTGTTACTGTCGCTTATGAAAACAGGAGTTTTTTCCAAACCATAAATAAGAGAGTTTCCGCTGTCATTAAATCCGGTTAAATTCAATTTTATGCCGTTATGAATTATCGTGATTTTAACATGTTCGTGATACTGATTTAATTGGCTTGAATAAAGGTTTATTATTACTTTGTATAGAGTTGCAAAAATCAAAATTGAGCAAATAACAATGATAACAGGTAGTTCAGTAGCATTATTGTCAGGAAAAGTGTATTTTGTCCCAAGAGTAATGCCGGACAAAATTACTGTAAACAACAGGTATGTGAATAAAAATTTTATGTATTGTTTTAATGTATAGTGTTTTAAACAAATTTTACACATAATTGCAGGTACAATCAACTTGGATATGTTTTGTATATAGTGTGGCAAAAATAATAATACTAACGCAGATAATGCTGCACCGAACAGAGCGGATATTAATATTGAGATGCATTTAAATGTCAACTTATTAAAAAGTGCACTAAAGTACAACACACACCAATTAATAAATGTATTATATATCAAAAATATGTCTATATATACAATCAAAATTTAATCTCACCGCCATTGAAGTTAGTGTGAGTATAATTATAGCATAGTTGTTATGATTATTTTGTCGTTTTTAAAGCAAAAGATAAATTATTAATGTCAGTAAGGTCTGTGCCAGGATAATATTTTAACAAAATTTCTTTGTAACTTATTCCGAGTTTAGCATATTCATTTGCACCTGTTTGGCTCATCCCAACACCATGCCCGTATCCCTTTACATGAAAGGTATATATATTTCCTTTATTTTCAATAGAAAAATTGCATGATTTTAAATTCAGCAATTTTCTAACTTGAACACCGCTATAAGTTTTATCATTTATTTTGATATTTTTCACACTACCTGAATCAGTATAAGATACTATTTCGAAGTTTATCGGCGTATTTGTGTTAAATATGTCTTTTAATTCTGTTTCTGTGTAAGAAGTAGATGTAGCAAATCCATCAACATTCTTATCTACTGAACTATCAACGCTGATTAAATAGGGGAGTTGGGTTTGCCATACATCAGAAGATTTTTCAGTTTTTCCTGATGAAATTGCGTGGAATGCTGCGAGAATTGGTTGATTTTCAAAAGTCAATATCTGGTTTTGCGTAGGTTTATTGAGAGTTTTTAATCGATTGCAATGTGTTTTGTAATCTGCACCCAATTTAGTTTTTTCTTCACCAGGCAATAAAAATGCTGTGCAATGATTGTGGTCTGTGCACACATCAGCATTGTTGTCATGTGCATTTGCAGACATTTTTCTGATGGCATAAGTTCTTGCAGCAACCATTTGTGCTTTGATTGCTTCATCATGAAATGATAGTGGCATTTCTTTGGCAGTAACACGCCACACATACTCCTCAAGCGGCATTTCAAATATATTATCATTTGTTACATCATGCACCTTAAAAATGAGGGCATTTTCATTATAAGACGTATTGTATTGTTTTATAAAAATTGACAATATAATTATTAATAAAATGCAACAAAAACATAAGAAACTTGCATTTTTCATTTTATCACCTTAGACACAAAAATTATAATATCATTACAGGTATATGCTATTGACAAAGTAATTAGAAGAATGATATACTATATAGGTGAATTTTTTTGTTGTTAAAAATTGCGAAATAGGTGGTTAGGTTATGAATAATAAGTTTTTAGAAAGGAAAGAGGTTGACGTTCATTTAAACAATCTTATGAAACTTACAGAAGAAATGAATGTTATTCCTCAGGAATTGTACAATAAGTACAATGTTAAGCGTGGACTCAGAAACTCAGATGGAACTGGTGTTTTGGTTGGTCTGACTTCAATTGGTGAAGTTCACGGCTATTCTATTGAAGATAGTGATAAAATCCCTGCACAGGGTAAATTACTTTACAGAGGTCTTGAATTAAAAGAATTAGCTTCTGCTTGTATTAAAGAAGATAGACATGGTTTTGAAGAAATTTGTTTTTTGATTCTTTTTGGTGTGCTTCCAAATCAGCAGCAATTAGCGGAGTTTAAGTCCTTGTTGGTTGAATTAAGGACTTTACCTGATAATTTTGTTGAA
>JAZRDC010000004.1:0-2119 GCA_045660065.1 Clostridia bacterium | reverse complement strand
TGTAATATCCCAGATTGCAAAACCGTTTCCCTGTGCATAACCATCTTCTTTGGGATCTCTTCCCGATGCAGGTCTTCTGTGCTGACCGAATGCTGCATATAAAATGCCGTCTTTTACATAAACTCCGTCTGCACGCCCTTCAAGTGGGATTTTTGCAATGATTTCAGGGCTGTTTAGGTTTGAAATGTTAATTACGGTAATTTCTCTTTCGCACCATGAACCTGTGTATAAAATCTCTCCTGAAATAAAAACTGACTGAACTTCACCTGCACGAATAGCAAAGATGTGACGGGGTTTTTCAGGATTTGATATATCAAGAAGTTCAACACCGAAACTGCGGCAACCAACTGCCGTATATTTTTTGCCGAAGGCTACGCCTGTTGCAAATTCTACGGTGTTGTAATGACAGCAAACAAAAGGCTTTTCGGGGTTTGTTACATCAATTATATATAATCCGCATTCACGGGAGGTAACTCCGGCAATAATTCTTCCGGGTACTGCATCGGCACTTACTTCAATCTGACGGGTATTTCCCAGTCCTTTAAGCTCTCCAACTAACTCTAAAGCACCTGAATTACAACGAAAAATCCTGAGACTTCCGCCGTCTTTGGGGCTTACTAAATAAAGAAATCCTTTTTCGTAAGCAACATTTTTGCCACCTTCAAATTCTGTGCGGATAACTTTCATTGGTGAATTTTCAAACACCATAGGGAATGGTCCGTTTGAAGAATCGTAATTTTTATTAACTTCCATAATATACCTCTTTTGTTTCAAATTTAGTACAGGTTAAGTATAACAAATATATAAGCCTTTGTAAATAAGTTTAAAAAAAAGAATGGCGTAATTATACGCCATTCTTTTTGCCTCTGTAACCGTGGGTTTGCCAGTCAAACCAATTTTCTTTGTCATAATAAACTTCTACATTGTTAAGGTGCATTCCGTCAATATTTTCGATTATAATGGTGGTTTCTAAAGCACCTACTTTAACATTTTCAAGGTGAATATTTTCAAGGGGATAGTCAGGATAACCGCAAAGTCTTAATCCGTGATATGCGGTGCCTACTTCAATGTTTTTATATAAAACATTTCTTATAGTTGGTATATTAACAAGCGCTTCCTCGCTTTTTGACGCCCATTTTGAACTGATTGCAACACCGCCCAACGCTCTGTTGCCTTTAACATTTTCAACAACAATGTTTTCCACAACATTTCCTCTGCCCGGAGCAGTTTTGATTTCAATAACATTGTTGCAGTCATCGCTTGTAATATCGTGTATGTAAACATTTCTGATTCCGCCTGATGTTTCACTTCCGATTGCAACAGAGCCAAGTGAGTTATGAAACTCGCAGTTTCTAACAATAACATTCTCGGTTGGCCAGTTAACCTCTAAACCGTCTCTATCTCGTCCTGATTTTAAAACAACACCATCGTCTGAAGAACAATCAACTCTTACCCCTTCAACAAGACAGTTTTTGCAACTGTCTAAATCCACTGAGTCTGTATTGTGCGCACATCCCGGGGACATAAAAGAAATGTTTCTGATTATAACATTTTCGCTGAATGTGGGCGCAACGCACCAGAATGGCGAGTTGATAAATCTTACCCCTTCAATTAAAATATTTTTGCAGTATAAAAGCTGCAAAAAGTATGGTCTCATTCCGCTTTCCAAAGTATCGTAAATTCGCTCTTCCACAGGAACGCCGTCAGCTGCCGCCTTAAGCAAATCACCTGATGCAGCACCCGATGTTCTTTTGCCGCCTGTATTTTTCTGTTCGTCTCTTTTCCACCATTCAAATCCGTTTCCGTTGAACACACCTTCGCCTGTGATTGCAATATTTTCAAGATTTGTGCCATAAATAAGAGGGTGGAAACTGTAACATCTTACGCCTTCTATTCTTGTAAATACTGCAGGCAGAAAGTACTCGGTTTTATCTGTGAAAGTTATCACCGCATCTTTTTCTAAATTCAGGTTTACATTGCTTTGCATATCAAATGGCTTTGAAAAATATTCGCCCTTTGGCACAACTACTTTTCCGCCACCTTGCTTTGAAACATATTCTATCGCTTTGTTAACTGCCTCTGAAATATCGGTTTTATTGTCAGCAGTTGCACCAAAATC
>JAZRDC010000003.1:0-7405 GCA_045660065.1 Clostridia bacterium | reverse complement strand
GTGAAATAAAGGTTTTTTGCCACCTGCTGGGTTATGGTACTGCCGCCCTCGGTGTAATCTCTGTCCTTTATATTGGTAAGTATGGCACGCATCGTGGAAACAAAACTTATCGCCCCGTGGTCATAATAGTTATGGTCCTCTACCGCTATTACGGCATCAACGTAAATCTGAGGAAGTTCGTCCTTTTTTACGTAGTTTTCCTTTGAAGTAAGCTCGGCTATTTTGGTCTCCAGAGGACATTCCTCAAGCACCCTTTTATATTCCCTATATCCGTTCACACCGTAATAAGCGCCTACACAAATAATCGCAATAATACCTATTACGAGAACAGTGGCAAAAAGCCTTCCTATAAATTTAAAAATCCTTTTCATTTCAGTACGCTCGAATACCGAGCGTTCCGTCATCCTTTCCCTTTTCAATTTTTCTTATGGTTATATCATAACTAAATCCGTTATCTGCAGTAACCGTCACCCTGTCTCCTATTTTCTTGCCAAAAAGAGCACTGCCGATGGGGGATTCCTTGCTGACAATATTAGAAAGAGCGTCATGGCGCATGGTGGTAACTATTTGTACAGTTTCTTCTTCCTCATCCTCTTCCACATAGTAGGTCACCTTATCGTAAAGACCCACCTCGTCATCCTTTGAATTATCCTCAATAATAACGGCGGTTTTAATCATATTACGAAGAAAACGGATACGGCTTTCGTTTTTGCCTCTTTCCTGCTTTGCCGCCTTGTATTCAAAGTTCTCACTTAAATCTCCGTGACTTCTGGCGAACTTAACTTCCTCTAATATTTTAGGACGAAGCACACCTATGCGGTACTCCATTTCCTCTTGCATTTTTTCAATATCCTTCTTTGTAAGCTCATTATGCATATAATCACTCTTTCCGGCTATATTATACCAACTTCTGTCTAAAAGTGCAATTACATTTTGGTCACAAAAAACCGCAAGCCTCAGCTTACGGTTTTCTTCTGTCTTAATATCGTTTTAAACCTTGATTGTATTACTCCAGGCATAGTTGCCGTCTTTGTCATGCACTTCAACACGCACCCATTTATCATGGTCTTTAATTCTGTACTCAGCATAAGTCAGGTTTTCACCTCTTGTTATTCTGTCAGCACCCCAAGCAGAGTTTGAAAGGAAATCTATCATTATACATTCACTGCAGTGGGCAATGATTTTGTCGCCCTCGCGTCTGACTAAAAGCTGAGGCCCCTGACTTGCATAGAAATCCCCTTTTTTTATTGCCTCTAAAATATCCTCAGCAGAGCCGCTTTCAGCCTTTACACAAATAAAGGATTTCGTTTCATCTTCCCCATTATAGTAATGGGTGTCATCGGTGGCAACGAGCGGATAAATTACCCCTTTGTTGGCAAGTAAATCAACAAAATATCCCGAGTAAGGACGGCTGCTCTGGTTAACATTTGAGACCGTATTGTAAATTTCAACAGCAGAAAAGCCCTTTAATTCCATTGCCTCTTCGGGTGTATTCAGCGACCAAGCAGGGTGAGCAAGAATTGCCATACCGCCTTTTTCTATAATGGTGTCAATAACTTTTTGTCTCGAATCAGCTCGGGTGAGTTCGGGGTCGCTTTCCATACCTATTCCCACAATGTGCATAACATCAAGAGAAGTATCACTCGCACCTAAATTATATTCACAACCCGATATAATTTTGAGTCCATCAATTTCGTCCTCACCGTGAAATTTCCAATGGTCAGTTATAGCAATGGCATCAAAGCCCGCTTCCTTGTATATTCTTGCCGCTTCCTCTACGGAAACTCTGCCGTCAGAAATGGTGGTATGTATGTGAAGTCCAACCTTGTACCACTTGTCTTTGTTATTATCAATGAACATAAAAACACATTACCCTTCTTTCGAATATACAGTCATACCGATTCCACTATCCGCAACGAGAATATCCTTAGGAAATTTCGAAAATTTCACAGTAACATATATATCCCCTGCGGCACCTGAAAGGTTGAGAAGCTGTATATAATATACAACCCAAAACCATTCAATCGGCACAAAAGCATTTATAAACGCAATTATAATTCCCCAAATAACGACGGGAGCCAGTGCTATAATAATATAGCTTTTTTTATCGTAATAATCTTCACTTCCAGCATAAGCAAAAACGCCTTTAAACCCATACTTAACCTTTTTAGTGCCGTATATTTTCATCACAACACCATGAGTAAGCTCGTGAAGAATTATATAAACCAACATTAAAACGAATAAGGCTAAAAATCGAAGTATATATGCCGTAAGTCCTTTGCTCATATCAAAAACAGTCAAAATCGATACATGAAAATGCATTGGCACTGCAAAAACCAATGCTATAAGCAAACTCAACCCGTTCACTATCGCGTAAACCTTTTTGTCCTTTTGCAAATTTACCGCAAAAATTTCTCTGTAGCCCTCGGGTAACTTATTTATTGCTGTCATTCTTTACACCCTTTAATTTCAAAACAATTCCAATAATAATATAAACCAGGCTGAGTATAATAGGCAGCCAACCCCAAAAACTTTTTCCTTGGGTTTCTATGAGCCAAAAAATACCCACAAACACACCGAAGAAAAGTATTACCGAAAGTGCAGCAAACACTCCGATAATAATTTTACGAGCCTTTTGCGACAACCAGTTTTGAGGGACAAAGCTATCAATCAGCGAAACAAAGCCTTCGGCGAGAATCTCAAAGAAAAATTCAATAAAAAACTCAACTAAACAGCCCATATTATACCGCCTTTTCGGTTATTAAAACATTTCTATTCTTATCAACCAGTTTTATCGTTTCTGCAGAACTCAGTTTTTTCTTTCTTCATCAAGTATATACGGAAAATCGCCTTCTACAATAATCCAAAAGAATTCCCCTTCTCTGTCATAGGGGATACCGCCTTCTTTAGAAAAAGCAATCTTTACTCCGTATCTTTCAAAAGAAAATTCTTCGCCCTCAAATTCTCCAAACACTCCGTAATATCCCTGAGAATGAATAAAAGAATTTTCTTTTTCATTCAGTTCCCAGGAAAACACTTCTTCGGCATAACGGTAATCAACGCCAAAATAAGCAAGAAACTCTAAAAGTTCTCTATTCTGTTGAATATTCTTACGAAAGTTTCGGCAATCCAAACACCGGCACGGTTCGTTATATTCCGTTCTATGTTTCTTTGTTTTTTCCTTATCAAAAACAATTTTCACAGAGTTTATTTCTGCAACATGTAAAGGCATATTTTAACCACCTTGCTAATTTTAAAAGGTTTATTTATTCCTTTCGTAATTTAGGCATTCCCCGTCAAGAGATAATTGTCCACGGTGACCTTTAAGATTATCGTCTTCGGTATCTTCTTCGTAATGCACACAATCAATACATTTCTTCTTTACAACTTGTTCAAGACGAATATCATAATCTAAACGGCAAAGAACAGCTACTTCTGCCTCTGATATTTTATCAATAGTCGCAACATTTATATAAACTTCTTTAGTTTCTTCACTAATGAAATACGGAAAAGCACAATTTTCGGTTTCAAAGCGTGTCAATTTAATAAAAGAATTGTAATGACCATTTGCGTATTCAATAAAATCTTCAATGCAAGAAATATCTTGCGGATAGTAATAGTAATCATAATCAATTTCAAGAATTTTCATAATGAGCTCCTATTAAAATAACAGATTTTTTTATATTATAACATATCGATAGTAGAGGTGCAAGGAATAATGAGATATATTGCCATAGTCAAAATGTGAAATAAAATTCGTTTCTTCATATGCCGCAGGCATATATCATACGCGTTAGCGTATTTCATATTGCGCAGCAATATTTCACTCGCCGTAAGGCGAATTTCATTGAAAAAAGCACTTGCTTTCGCAAGTGCTTTTTTCTGTCTCTCTTGTAATAAAAAGAACTGGTCGAAAACCGAGGAATTTTATAAAAACATTTAAGAATTTGTTATAGACCTAATAAATAAAGTTATAATCGAATAAACAAAAAATGCTATGTCAAAATAAACAATATATGAAGCAGCAACAATCAGTTTAAACGATATTCCATACGTTGACATACTTCCGCCAATCCAAGGCGAAGCGAATCCGATTATCATAGCCTCAATAGAATAAGGAAGTGTGGCAATCACAAAAAAGGATAAAGTGCAAACAGGTACAAAGAATGAAGCCAACGGAAATTTTATAGAAAAGAAACTTCCAACACAAGATAAAAGCAAAATTGTCATTACAAAATATGGTTGAATGGTGCTTAAGTTGTTGCCAAAGAAGCCGATGAAGCACTCATAAAAATTTCGTTTTTCACAAAATGGTAAAAACCCAACAATCAAAACAAACACAAAAATGCAAACGTGAAACAAAAAACTGCAAATGCTTGAAACATGATATATTTTATCATTTTTACTCATTATTCTCACCGCCTTTAAGTGTATTATAGCATAAAAGCGGTAGAGGTGCAAGAAAAAGTAAAATGATGCATCGCTACGCGATATGATGCATTTGCTTCGCAAATATGATGTTGCTCATTTCATTTGCAATGATGCGATGTTTACCAATTCATTAGGCGAAGCCGACATCATTCACGAAGTGAACATCATTAGCGATAGCGACATTATTTGCCGCAAAGCAAACATCATTGAAAAAAGCACTTGCTTTCGCAAGTGCTTTTTTCTGGGACCGACACTCAAAATGGAACCGGGCTGAAAACCTGATTTTCTTACAATTAAATAATTTCATTCCGTTTTCACAGAATTATTTGGTTATCAATTTATCTATCCATTCTTGAGGTAAAACATATTCTATATCGTCAATTCTAATTGAAAATGCTTTATCATCAAATGACATTACTTCCAAAGGAATAACTATGTTGATATCTTCTTGTATAACACCACAGACATATCCGTAAACATAGCAATTTTTCAACATCCCATCAGGTTGTTTTACTAAATCATACAGTCCCGCGTCTTTTGCCTTTTGTCCGCTTTTAATTGCATCAAGAAATTGTTCGCATTCATTTATCCCCTTTTTTGAGATTGTTGCCTCCTCATTATTAAAAAGCGAACCTTTTATAAAAATAAATCTAATACACTTATCAAGCGCAACTTCCGTTTTAAGCAATTCGGATTTCACATACATAGCAGCAAACTCATTGTCGGGGAAATATCTTACCAAAACATCTTGACTATCATTAACAGAATACATACCTGTCTTAATCTCAAGGGTAAGATGAACAAATGTCTTTTCTTCTCCTTTTACATGACCGATAAACTCCCATTCTCCAAAGCACCAAACGCTACCCTCGTTGCCGACAAAAGTATATTCTGTACCATCAGTGGAGACAATAGTTTTATTTTCAGATTCAGTAAACTTAACATTGTTGTTCTGTGGCAAACTTTCGGAAGGCGAGGAGCTATCATTGACAATACCAGCACCTGCTTTTTGACAACCACAAAAACAGATTGATAAAACCAAAACTACGCAAAACAGAGTAATTGCTTTTTTCATATAATCTCCTCCTTGAATATATTATATGCTTGTGTTAAATGAGAGACAAGTGTATAGTTTAGTTCTCTGTCACAGTGGTATTTTCATCATCAATAGTTTTTTTGTTTTTAGGAAATGATAGAAAACTTCCTATAATCAGTGCCGCATATCCAATGACAAATAAAAGACCACCACTTTTCAAAAAATTCACTATAAGAACTAAATATGTATCTATAACTCCCCATTTATTGATTATAAGATATTGTGGAATAGCAGGCGTGAACGAAAAAAACAACACCCACAAAAGAACTACGCAATTTACTATTATAGAAACAATCGGAAGTACTTTCTCCGTTTTATTTTTGAGATTTTGAACAAGTAAAACAACAGGAAAAATCATTAACAAAAAAATTATTGCAATGGGCAATATGTCACCGTTCAAAAAATACTTTATATTCTTCTCCGTCAGAACGGTTAAACTATGATAAATAAATTGCATCAGCTGCCATACCGCAATAGTAAAATTACAAATAATTCCAATTAGCAATGTTATGTTTTTTCCTTTTTTCATAGCAAAATTCCCTCAATAATATTATGTTTTTGTGGTATGACAAAAATCATACTTCTACATAAGAAATCATACCATACTTTTTCTCCTTTTACAAGGATATATTAAAGTATGGTATGACAGTTATTCCTGCCTTGCCTTATTAGTTTTGATAAAATTAACAGGGTACGGATACATTTGTCCCTATTGTGCCTCAAGCATAGCATAAATCGAGTAACAAATCAATGCGAGGCGTTGTATATCATCAATTCCGTAGGAATTGCATATCATCAAGACGAAGTCTTGTATATCATCAAGCCGACAGAAATATACGCTTCGCGTGATGATATACGCCTTACGGCAATGATATACAGCCCTTTAGTCTGATGATATACCAAGCCTGTCGACTTGGATAAAAAAAGAACGAAGATTTCTCTTCGTTCTTTTTTGGCTCCGACACTCAAAATGGAACCGTCTAAAAACCTGATTTTCTATAAAAACACTTAAATAATATTCATTTTGTCGCTTTATTCTACAAACTCTAAAATTTCTCCCGAATTTTGAGCATAGACTATATATAATTTTTCAATGTTGCCTTCTTTTTGATAATCTTTTCTTGTCGATAACTCAACCTGTTCACCGTTATTATTAAACGACACAAAATATTCATTATACCAAGTGGGTATGTTTCCCAAAACAACTTTACGTCTTTTGCTTATAGTTGCTGGACCTTCATATTGTATATATGCTTCCTCTGAAATATCTTTGGAATACGAAATAATTGATGAACCAAAAGATACCATCAAAAACGCCGAAATCAAAACTACACCAATCAATTGTATATACGGAAATTTCTTTTTCTTATCTTCTTTTATTAAAACAATAGAATAAACAACCATAGCAATCAGAACTATCAGCAAAAGAGCTCCTATTCCCCACAGTTTATTCAACTCAGTTTGCATTATATCATTATAAACTTCCGCATCATATGTATGATTTGGCATCATAATCACCACCTTGGGTGTATTATAACATAAATGTGGTGGAGGCGCAAGTTATTAGTGATATTCTGTGCTTCGCACAGAGTGATATTTTCACTTCGTGAAAGTGATATTGAAACCTACGGTTTCAGTGATATTATATTCGCCCCAAAACTCGCGAAGCGAATATCACTTGGACATTAGTCCAAATATAACTGCGAAGCAATATCACTCGTCGTAAGGCGAATATAACGATGAATTGTCAAACTAAGTGCAACACTTAGACAAAGAAAATTCAAATAAATCAATTGGTTTTTTGAAACCTAAAACTTTTTTGGGCCTAGCGTTAATTAACGCTAGGTTCTTTTTCAGTGTAGTAGGACTAACACGAGA
>JAZRDC010000002.1:0-6805 GCA_045660065.1 Clostridia bacterium | reverse complement strand
AATTGTTTATCTGAGCGTTTTGCAGCACATTTGAAAGTTTTTGCATTTGAAAGTTGTGAAGAAAAAACATCGCTGATTAAACATTTAATGCTTTCCAAATCTTTTTTTGTTTCATATGAACGAACAACTGAAGCAACGCCAAAAATCTTAGTGAGCAAATCCATGGCACAATCCATATCGAAATTTTCGTCCGGTATAATGTAAATTGTAGACTGAGCAATTTTCATATCAAAATTACCAAGATGTTTAAGCACACCTCGTACATTTTTCATAAGTCGTTTTTCAAAAGTGCGTTTATTTAAGCCTTTTAAAACAATTTCCCCTAATTTTAGTAAAATAATTTGTTTCATATACAACCTCATCTTCTGGTAAATTTTCTTAAAAAATTAACAATGTCTGCTATCTCTTTAACAGCAACATTGATTTCTTCCTTTGTGTTAAGAGTAGAAAAACTCACTCTGATTGTCCCTTCTGCAACAGATTGACTTATCCCCATCGCTTTTAAAACATAACTGATTTTTGTGGATTTTGAATTACAGGCAGAACCTGTTGAAACATAGATGCGCTTTTCTTCCAGTGAATGTAACAGAACTTCTCCACGAACACCGGGAAAAGAAACGCTAACAACATTAATGCTATCTACACCATTATATACCACATCTGAAATGAGTTTTGAAAGTTCAGTTTTGAAATAATCACATAAATCTTTCAGGTATTTAATATTATCTTCCAATTTGTCATATGTTATCACTGCTGCTTTGGCAAAACCTAAAATACCTTCTGAATTATAAGTACCAGAACGAATCCCCTTTTCCTGACCACCGCCAAATGATATCTGTGCAAGTTTAGTGTTATTTTTGATAGCAAGAGCACCGACGCCCTTAGGACCGTGAATTTTATGTGAAGAAACTGATATTAAATCTACATCAAGTTTAGAAAAGTCATACTTTCCGTATGCTTGCACAGCATCTGTATGAATAATTGCATTTTTAGCGATCGGTCTGATTTTTTCAACCGGCTGATATGTTCCTGTTTCATTATTGGCAAGCATAACAGATATTAGTATTGTATCATCTCTTACAGAATTTTTCAACTGTTCAAAGTCAAAAATTCCATCTTTGTCAACATTTAAATATGTTACTTCAAAGCCATTCTTTTCAAGATGCTTAAAACAATCTAAAACAGCGTGATGCTCAATAGAAGTTGTTATTATATGTTTACCTTTTCTCGAATATGCATTCGCCACACCTAAAATAGCAAGATTATCAGATTCTGTACCACCTGATGTGAAAATTAATTCGTCAGGCTTACAATGAAGGGTTTTTGCCACTTCAGCACGTGCTACATTAATCTGTTTTTCTACCGAAATTCCACCGGAATGTAGTGCTGATGGGTTTTCGTAAGCATTTTTCATAGTGCTGACAACGACATCGATTACTTCATCAAAAGGCTTAGTAGTAGCACTATTATCAAAATATATTGAGTTCAATTTTACACCTCATAAATAGCAAATTTCACTTATTTGATCATATCTAAAAATTCTTGTTCGGACACCAAAGTAATTCCAAGTTCCTGAGCCTTTGTTAATTTACTGCCTGCATCATCACCAAGTAAAACAAAATCAGTTTTTTTAGAAACCGACGAAGATACTTTTCCACCGTTATCCTCAATCAGTTTTTTTGCTTCGTTACGACTCAAATTAGGAAGAGTACCTGTCAAAACAAAAGTTTTTCCAACCAATAAATCAGATGAATTTTCCGATTTTAATTTTGACATATTAACCCCTGCGTCACGGAGTCTTGTAATCTCAGAAATATTATTCTGATTTGTAAAAAATGTAACAAGAGATTTCGCAATTACATCACCAATATCATCAATTGAAGCAAATTCTTCTGCAGTAGCATTAATGATTTTATCCATAGTGTCAAAAACATTGCATATTTTCTTAGCAGCCACTTGTCCAACATGTGGAATTCCCAAGGCAAACAATAATCTATATAAATCATTGGATTTTGATTTTTCTAAAGCATCCATAAGATTATTAGCAGATTTTTCACCAAAACCTTCTATGTTTGCAACCTTATAATAATCAATGTAATATAAATCTGCTGCGCCTTTAATTAACCCTTCATTAACAAAAGTTTCAATTATCGCCTCACCCAGCCCTGAAATATCCATCGCATCTTTAGAAACAAAGTGAATAATATTTCGTAAAAGTTGTGCGGGACAATCCATATTCTGACATTTATGTGCTGCCTCCCCTTCCTCTCTGATAACCGCACTTCCGCAAGAAGGGCATGTTTTAGGCATAACAAAAGCAACTTCGCTACCGTTTCTGTTTTTTGTAACTACTTCAACAACCTCAGGAATTATATCTCCTGCCTTTTGAATAACCACAGTATCTCCAACACGGATATCTTTTTGCAGAATATAATCTTCGTTATGAAGCGTTGCCCTTGAAATCAAACTTCCTGAAACAAAAACCGGTTTTAAAACAGCATTAGGTGTAAGAACACCAGTTCTTCCAACTTTAATTTCAATATCTTCTATTATAGTTTCTTTCTTTTCAGGCGGATATTTATATGCAACAGCCCACCTTGGTGCTTTAACAGTTTCCCCAAGTAATTCCCTTTGAGATAAATTATTGATTTTCACAACAGCACCATCAATGTCATATGCTAATGAATTTCTTAATTCACCAAACTTTTCAATAACTGATATAACTTCATCTGCATTTTTGCACAAAGTTGTTTCGGGGTTAATTTTAAATCCAAGTTTTTTTAGATATTCCAAAGATTCTAAATGTTCAGAAAAATTCAATTCTGAATTTTGAACATTAAACACAAATATATCTAAATTTCTTTCAGCGGTAACTTTTGGATCGAGTTGTCTGAGAGAACCTGCTGCAGCGTTTCTTGGATTAGCAAACAATGGCAGTCCGTGAAGTTCTCTGTGTTCATTTAATCTTTCAAAAGTGTTTTTAGACATAAAAACTTCGCCGCGAACTTCGATATCTATACTTTCAGTTAATTTCAAAGGAATTGAAGAAATTGTTTTCAGGTTATTTGTAATATCTTCGCCAACAACCCCATCTCCTCTTGTTGAACCTCTGAAAAACTCACCGTTTTTGTACTCAAGTGAAACTGAGAGACCGTCGATTTTAAGTTCTACCGAATATTCATAACCTTCAATAGATTTTGCAATTCTTTCATCGAAGTTTTTGAGTTCCTCAAATGAAAAAACATCATTAAGACTTTGCATCTGAACAGCATGAGTAACGCTATCAAAACTCTCTAATGGTTTATCTCCAACTCGCTGAGTAGGAGAATAACTTAATACATATTCAGGGTTTTCTTCCTCGAGTCTAACTAATTTTGAATATAGCATATCATACTCATAGTCAGAAATATCCGGATTATCAAGAACATAATATTTGTATGCATGTTTATTTAATTCATTAACAAGATTTTCGATTTCAAACTTAATGTTGTTCAAATCAACACCGCCTTAATTCACAATATTAATATTATATCATATTTTTTAATTTCCTGCAAGTTGTAAAACAACATCATCTTGCTTTTCTTTAGAAGTTGTAACATTAGTATATGTTTGTGGTACATCGCCTACAATAACTGTTTGTGATACAGGTACTGTTGTAGAAACACTATGTTCAATTCTGAAAGAAGGCATAACGATTAAAATTTCACAGTTACATATCAAATCAATTTGATGTTTTGACTGATTAACACCAACAGATACAAAAGAACTATTCAGGTCGGTTTTAATAATTCCAACAGGTCTTATATTAAAAAATATTACAGGCCCTCTTTCCGAAAAAAAAGGATTATTTAAAAAAGCAAAAAGTGGTACAGAAAACTTTTCATTATTAATAGAATTAAGTCTTTCGGTAATATCCTTTACTATTCTTGATTTAAAAACATTAACCCTTATTATATTCGTTTCGATTCCCGTTATTCTATTTTCAGAATCTTTTATTAAATTCACCAAACTATCAAAATTATCTTTTTGGACTACATCCAAAACAGTTTCGTTAATAATCTTTTGTATTATATTATTCGCTCTACCGATTACAATTGTGCTTATATATGGTCTATATACTCTAAAGAAAAAACTACCAAACAAGACAGTGATAGTTGCAGAAATAACAATAATTGCTATTATTTTTTTTATGTAAATTATTTTAAAACTAATCTTCCGCCTCATACCAATTCGCATATTATCACCATTATATTATATGCAGCAAAGTTGTTATTTTACACAAAAAGCCGCAGAATAACTGCGGCTAATTTTTATAAAGTTTTGTTTATTATATATGTATCATAAACTTCACCGGTTGTTGTTTGTGTAAGTTCAAATTTCATTTGCTGACCATCTGCAGTATCTTCAACAGTTACTGCTACATAAGAACTCGGCTTATCAATAGTAACCCATTCTGTCTTGCAATCATCTTTGGTCAATTTAGTTCTTTCAGCCTCAGGCAAATGAGTAACAGTGCTGAAATTACAACCTGACTTCTGAGCATCTGATGATGTTGCAATCACCTCGATAAAATCTGCGTAATCAGGATGAACTGAGCCACCTGACGGTGCCCAACCAAACGGTGGCAAATTAATATGAACAGCACCCTCCGGATTTGTTGCTACATCATAACTGTATCCGTTATCATCTACACCTCTTACTATTTTATCATCACTAACAACTGTAGGTTTGATATATGTACGAGTCACATTATTTGCTGTCAAAGTTTCACCTTTACTATTATCTGTCAAAAGTTGTTTTGAACGTGAATAAGAATGCTGATGACCTGTAAACACAACATCAAAATCAAACTGATCAATTTTCATGTCCGCAAAACGCTGACGGAGAAGTGGTGGTTCAGCAAATCCGCCAATAAAGCTATATGGTGGAACGTGGTTGATTAAAACTCTCCATTTTGCATCTTTGTTTGCTTCGATTGCTGATTTAATGTATGCAGCATTTTTATCTGCACTTGAATATCTGAACACATCTGAGGTATGTTGAACTGCATTAATACCGATAATCAATACATCGCCATTTCTAAACCAGAAGTTACCGCTTGTATTTGGTGCATTTAATTCTTCTGAAAAATATGTACCTGTCAAACCATCGTCGTTCGGTAAATTGTAATGCCATCTGGTAACAGAACCATATTTTTGCCCTGAGTTATTTGCTTCGTGATTACCGAGAGTTGAAACCCATGGAATTGTTTGGAATGATTTTGGAGCGAATAAAACTTCAAATTCAAGTTCTGCTTTCTGACGATAAATTTCCCAGTCACTATTCATATGTTCTTTAAATTTATCACCCATATTACCCTGTGAAACATTATCACCTGTTGAGGCAATAAACTGAACAGCGGGATATTTTTCCAAAAGTTTTCCAAAGTTAGTGTTATATGTGTTTATATGTGTTGACTCTTTAACAGAATCAATTGTATAGGCGTTAACATGAAGATCAGAAACCATCGCAAAAGTTTGTTTGTTGCCCGGATTTTGGTTAGTAAATTCATATACTCTGCCATCAAAGGTATCTTTGCCACCAAGACGATAAACATAAGTCTCACCAAGTTCCAAATTGCTTAAAACCGCTTTACAACTTATGGCTTCTGAGTTTCCATTCGGCTTTTCTACTTTTGCATTAATAATTTTCGAATTTTCAGCAGTAAACTCACCATTTTTATCGTAATCAGATTTCAACGCAATTTGAACTCTTCCCTCTTGCGCAGAAGCATCGTTGTACCACACAAGTCTTTTTTCAGTTTCATTGGTACCTACCTGCAGGGATACCGCCCTGATGTTATTGCCATTGGTACTGTAAGTTCTCCAGACAAATGCAGAAACTTTTGAAAATTCTTTTGGGAAATAAGTTCTGTAGTCAGAATCGTTTGATGTAGCAAGGAGCAAATTATTCTCATCGTATGCCGCAAATTTTACAACATAACCTTCATTTGCACTATATTCCTGCTTTAATTTATACGCCTCTGATGAAAGTCTTGCAAGTGAATTAATGTCAAGTGATATAACTTTAAGTTTTGTTTCATCATCAGAAGCAAAAACAACGTTACCAAATACACTTAAAGATAAAACAATTGCAATAATTAAAGAAATAATTCTTTTCATTTTACACCGCCTTTCTTTTAGATTATTTTACCACATTTAAAAAATTTAGTCAACGAAAAACCGCCGCATATAGCGGCGGTAAAATAATTATTTTGTTTTTTTGATGATATATGTATCAACAACTTTGCCTGTATTAACTTGTGTAAGTTCAAATTTCATTTCCTGACCTTCATCAGTTTTTGTAACTGTTACAGCCACATAAGAACCGCCATCTGAACCATACCATCTTGTTGTAGGATGTTCAGCGGCTTTTACTGGAGCACCTGTATGATTAAATACAGGACCACTTGTCATTTTTCCTGGTGCAGTTACGATTACTTCAATAAAATCAGCAAAATCCGAGTTGATGCTTGTAGCATCAGCATTACTGCGGAAATATGGAACATTTAAATGGACAGCACCATCAGGATTTGTTGCTACATCGTAACTGTATCCATTAGCATCAGTTCCACGAACGATTGCATCTTCACTAACAACTTCTGGAGTAATGAAATCAAATGTATTTCCTGCATTTGAACCATAAGAACTTGTGATAGTTTTGTAATTAGAATCACCATCTGTCAAAAGTTGTTTTGAACGTGAATATGAATGCTGGTGACCAGTAAACACAACATCAAAATCAAACTGGTCAATATTCATATCAG
>JAZRDC010000001.1:0-36062 GCA_045660065.1 Clostridia bacterium | reverse complement strand
GACGAACCTACAAACCATTTGGATATTGATGCTGTAACATGGCTTGAAGACTTTTTAAGCTCATACAAAGGTGCAATTATGGTTGTAACTCACGACCGATATTTTTTAGATAAAATTACAAATAAAATTTTTGAAATAGAAAACCATAAACTTAAAGAATACAACGGAAATTACAGTTATTACTTAACAAAAAAAGAAGCCGATCGCGAAGCCGAAGAAAAAGATTATGACTTAAAAGCAAAGGAAGTCAAGCGATTAGAGGGTATTATAAAACAACAAAAGCAGTGGAACAGAGAAAAAAATATCAAAACTGCTGAAAGCAAACAAAAGGTTATTGACAGAATTGAAAAAACAATGGTAAAACCTGATGAAACATTAGATACAGTTTCCTTCAGATTGCCAACTCCTGACGAATGTGCAAAGGATATTTTAACCTGCACAAACCTTTCAAAATCCTTTGACAAGCCTGTGTTTTCAAATATAAATCTTGAAATAAAAAATGGCGAAAAAGTATTTTTAATGGGTGCTAACGGCACAGGAAAAACAACGCTGTTTAAAATTATTTTAGGTCTTTTAAGACAAGATTCAGGAAAAGCGCTTTTAGGTTCAAGAGTTAAGCCTGCATATTACGATCAGATGCAGTCAAACTTGTCCCCTTTTAAGACAATTTTTGATGATGTGCACGACTTTTTGCCTAAACTTGACAACACAACAATCCGTTGTGCGTTGGCAAGGTTTTTATTCAAAGGCGAAGACGTGTTTAAAGAAATTTCAACTTTAAGCGGTGGTGAAAGAGCAAGAGTATCTTTGGTAAAACTTATGCTCTCTAAAGCAAACTTTTTGCTTTTGGACGAACCTACAAACCATCTTGATATTGCATCAAAAGAGGCGTTAGAAAGCGCACTGTCAGAGTATCAAGGCACACTTTTGATTATTTCCCATGACAGATACTTTATAAATAAGTTGGCAGATAAAATTTACGAACTTACACCAAATGGTGAAAAGGTATATGGCGGCGGATATGACTACTATATAGAAAAACGCCAGCAAGTTATAGCACCAAAAGTTGCAGACAAACCAAAAGTTAACGACTATAAACTTGCAAAAGAATTAGAATCCCAAAAAAGAAAGTTGAAAACCAAAGTAACAAGGTTGGAAGAAGCCATAGAAACTTTGGAAAGTGAAATTGATGTTTTAAATCAAGAACTTTTAGATCCTGCACTTGCAAGTGATTACGAAGCACTCACTAAAAAGACAGAACTTTTAAATGAAAAACAGGTGCGACTTGAAGAAACAATGTCAGAATGGGAAATCGCATTGGAAAATCTTGAAGAATTTGAATAAAAGTATTGCACAAAAGAAACTTTTGTGGTAAAATTAACATATAAATACTATCAAGAGGTGTTTTTTATGACTTCCTTAAAAGAACTTTTATATGTTATTTTGAAAAATTCAGATATAAAGATTCATATTCAGGATTTGTCGGGAATATTTTCAAATCCACTTTGCGAAACAGAGGCTGAAAACAAATCCTATCACTCTCCTATGAGTTCATTTTTCGGTAAAACCGAGTTTTGTGAAAATTGCAGAAAGAGCATTTTGCAAAAAGCATCTTACACCAAAACTCCATTTATAGAAAAATGTCCCTGCGGAATGAGTGAAGCAGTTTACCCTGTTGTAATTGACGGAAAAACAAAATGCATTATTTACGCAGAAAATTTTTCTGATAAATCAGAAGAAGATTTTGATGCTTTAAAAAATCTGTGTGCGGATATTTTTGATTTTAACGATGCAAAAGCAATGCTTGAAAATTCTGCCGACAGTGATGATATTTTAAAGATTTTGGAAGTTATTTCAAGTTATATCACTCTTTTGTTCAATAATTTTAGTTTTGCAGAAGAAAAAGACCAAGAAACTTCATCTCATTGGGTTGTATATAATTTAAAAAATCATATAGAAGAAGAATTTTTTAAAGACATCAACTTAAAACAATTAGCAGCCCTTTACAGTTTTAATGAAAAGTATTTGGGCAGAATATTTAAAAACGAAACAGGACTTACTTTCCACGAATATTTAAACGAAATCCGACTTGAAAAAGCAACAGAAATGCTTTTAAACTCAGATGATTCAGTTATTTCAATTTCAAAAAAATGCGGATTTAACAATGTTACCTATTTTAACCGCATATTCTTAAAGAAATTTGAAAAGACACCTTTGGAATTCAAAAATTCCAAGTCAAACAGATTCTGGGACAGACATTCATATTTATTGTAAGATTTACCGAGGCTATGCCTCGGTTTTTTACTTGCAAAAATCTACATATTGTGCTATAATCTTAAAGTAAAATTTTAAAGGATGTGTTTTTTTGACCTGGGTTTATCTGGTTGTATTATATAGCGTAATAAAAGGCGTTAGGGAAATATTAAAAAAGAAATCACTTGAAATCAACACCTTGGCGGAAGTTTTGTTTTATCACACTTTAATAGGTTTTGTTCTTGTTATCCCTACATGCACAAAAGATGTGTTTAATATTACGCTTAGTCAGTTTTTTGTTTTATTTTTAAAATCATCGGTAATATTTGTTGCGTGGATTTTATCTTTTACATCTATCAAACATACGCCAGTCAGTTTTTGCGGGGTTATGGATCTGAGCCGAATACTCTTTTCAACATTGCTTGCAATAATAGTATTGGGCGAAAAAATGACAATTTACAACACAATAGGCTTTTTTATGGTAATTCTGGGGATTTTCCTTGTTAACTTTAAAAAAGGTCCTAAAAGCAGTGATGCAAAACCTGTTTACATTGTCTTGCTTCTTCTTTCCTGCTTTTTAAACGCCATATCAGGTCTTATTGACAAAATTGTTATGAAAGATATGACAAGCGCTCAGGTTCAGTTCTGGTATATGCTATTTTTAGCAATTATGTATTTTGTATTTTTGCTTGTAAAGCAAGGAAAAAATATAAATTGCAAAACCCTTGTGAAAAATCCTTATGTCTGGATTATAAGCATAATTTTTATTATAGGCGACCGCGGATTATTTATAGCAAACGCCGACCCTAACAGTAAGGTTACTGTAATGACACTTATTAAACAATCCTCTGTTTTTATAGTTATTCTTTTAGGAAAACTTGTATTTAAAGAAAAGAACATTGCTTACAAAATGCTTTGCGCAAGTATTATTGTGGCAGGTATTTTAATATCACTCTTTTAAGGAGCAAATATGGAAAAAGTAATTATTGCAATGAGTGGCGGTGTTGACAGTTCCGCTGCTGCAAAACTTATCAAAAAAGAATATAATGATGCTTTAGGTATTACTTTAAAACTTACAGATGTTGAAAACTCTGACTTAATTGATGCAAAAAAAACTGCTGATGCTGTTGGTATTGCTCATAACATTCTCGATTATCGTGAAGAATTCAAAAAATATGTAATAGATGAATTTGTGTCTGCGTACGAACAAGGTCTTACACCAAACCCTTGTATTTTCTGTAACAAACACATTAAATTTGGTCTTTTACACGATGCAGCAAGTGAGTTTGGTTACGATATGGTTGCAACAGGACATTATTCCATAATTGAAAAACAAAATGACAGATATTTGCTGAAAAAAGCCAAAGATTTAACCAAGGACCAAAGTTATGTTCTGTGGACTTTAACACAAGACCAACTTTCACGCACCTTGTTTCCTTTAGGAAATCTTACAAAAGCTGAAGTAAGAGAAATGGCTATTCAATCATCATTTGAAAATGCAGCAAAAAAAGAAAGTCAGGATATCTGCTTTGTGCCTGACGGAGATTATGCAAAATTTATCAGAGAATACACAGGAAAAGATTTTAAATGCGGTAATTTCGTTGATGTTGAAGGCAACATTTTAGGTGAGCATAAGGGCATTATTAAATACACAATCGGACAGAGAAAAGGCCTTGGGCTTTCTTTTGACAGTCCAAGATATGTTTGTTCAAAATGCGCAGAAACTAACACAGTTGTCCTTGGAAAAGAACCGCTTTTATTCTCTAAATCTTTGGATTGTGCAGATCTTAATTTAATTGCTTATGATAAATTAAACGCACCAATTAAAATCAAAGCAAAAACAAGATACAAGCAAATTGAGGCAGATGCAATTTTAACTCAGACCTCAGAAAGCACCGCTCACATTGAATTTGACGAACCCCTTCGTGCAATTACCCCAGGTCAGTCGGTGGTATTTTATGATGATGATTATGTTGTAGGTGGCGGAATAATTAAATAAAATAAAAGCAGGTATTTCCCGGGAAATATCTGTTTTTTTATTGACAAAATATTTTCATATGTTATAATTTTGGTAAACATTATATTATGAAAAGAGGTATATTATGGATATTTCAAAAATTGATAAAAACTTTACCAACACCTTCAGTTTTGAAGGAATGAAAATGTATAATGTAAATCAGAAGCCTTTTAAATTATATGGTCTTTGGAGAGAAAAAGATGAAACTGACTTCAAAAGGCTCCCTGAAAGCGTTGCTATGGCAACAGACAATAACTCTGTAAAAAATCTATATACTGCAACCAGCGGAATTCGTGTTAAGTTTGCAACTGACTCTCAAAGAATTGTTTTAAGGTGTGTTTTGCCTTATCTTTATAGTGTCCCACATATGCCTCTTACAGCGTCTTCTTGTTTTGATATGTATGTAGATGGCAAATACTACAATGTTTTCCGTCCTGGTTTAGACGAAACAAAAACCTCAACAGATACTGACAACGAAAAAGGGTTTTCATCAGGATTTGTTTTTCCTGATAAAAAAAGAAGGGAAATTCTTATACATTTCCCCCTTTACAATCCTGTTGATGAAGTTTATATTTACATTGAAGATGATGCAGAAATTTATGCTCCTGAAGAATATAAGCATAAGAACCCATTTGTTGTTTACGGAAGTTCAATAACTCAGGGTGCCTGTGCATCTCACCCGGGAAACTGCTATCCTGCAATTCTTTCAAGAGAATTTGACACAGATTTTATAAACTTGGGATTTTCAGGCGGTTGCAAGGGTGAAATGTGTTTAGCAGAACATATTGCAAAAATCCCGCAAAGTGTGTTTATTTATGATTACGATTCAAATGCGCCTACTTTAGAGCATTTACAAAACACTCACGAGCCATTTTTCAAGAAAGTAAGAGAGCAAAATCCAAATCTTCCCATTATAATTATGTCAGGCCACGACGGAAGGGCACATACATATGGTGCAAAAGCCCACGATGACAGACGAGAAGTAATATTCAAAACTTACAAAAATGCTATTGACTCAGGTGATGAAAATGTGTACTACATAGACGGTGCCCACCATTTTCAGCAAGTTGGCGACGATCTTTGCACAGTTGACGGAATTCACCCTAACGACCTTGGATTTTATTGTATGTCAAAGGCAGTAGGCAGAATATTAAAAAAATTATTATAATTTAAAAACACGAGTGTAAAATACACTCGTGTTTTGTTTATTTATTATGATTGATGTAAGTTGCAACAGGTACTATTATTGCAATGGCAATTACAAGCCATAAAGTAAAATTCATAATCATCTTCCTTATGCCTTATGAATAAGTTTGCCGTTTACAAAAACGTATTTAACATTTAAGTCTTTATCAAGAAGTACGATATCTGCCGCTTTGCCTTCTTTAAGGCTTCCTACTTTATCTTCCATATGAACTGATTTTGCAGGATTGATTGTTGCAGTTTTAACTGCATCTTCCAAACTTACGCCAACAGACACCATATTCTTAATGCCATCAATAAGACAACTTGAACCACCTGCGATTGTGCCGTCTAAAAGATATGTTTTCTTATCCTTTACAATAACGGGATTATTTGTGTTTTCTTTGAATTTCCCATCAGGAAGTCCTGCTCCGATAACAGAATCTGTAATCATAATAACTTTGTCTGCACCTTTAAGGTCAAACACCATTTTGCATACTGCAGGGTGAACATGGAAAAAGTCGCAGATAAGCTCGCAGTCCACTTTATCATTTGTAAGAGCACTTCCTACTACACCGGGATTTCTGTGATTTAATGCACTCATCGCATTAAATGTGTGAGTTGCACGGCTCACACCCCACTCTACACCTTTTTGTGCTTCATCATATGTAGCATCGGTATGTCCCATAGTAACAGTTGTTCCTGCTTTTACGATATATTTTATTGTTTCTTCTGCATTTGGAAGTTCAGGCGCTAAAGTTATGATTTTAATATCTTCCCCGCCTGCTTCGATAAAGGTTTTAAATTCTTCTACCGATGTATTTCTGATATTTTCAGGTAAGTGCGCTCCCTTTTTTGCTACATTGAAGAATGGCCCTTCAAGATGAAGACCCAAAAATTTAGCCCCCGGAGCATTATTTTTGTTATTTTCGTATCCTTTGATAGACTTAATCATTCTTTCATTTGGTGCTGCAGAAATGGTAGCAAAAATTGAGGTTGTACCATTTTTACCCTCAAACTCAGACATTGTGGCATAAGCCCCGTCTATATCTTCCCAATATTCAAACCCCATAGCACCGTGGGTGTGAGAATCAATAAAGCCCGGAACTACATACATTCCGCTTGCATCTATTTCTTCTGCGCCTGAAATATTTTCAGCGATTTTACCGATTTTTTCACCAACTATTTCAAGGTCTGAATTTTCAAATTCAAATTTGTCATTTAAAAGTGTACCGTTTTTAATAATCATTATATTTACCTCCTGTACTTCAAGCACATAAGTTTGTATTTTCAGTATATCACAAAGCCTTTTTGATTGCAACTAAAATAAATTATTATTTATAAACTTCTTTTGCGCAATCAATGAATTTTTTTGCGGCATTTGACAAATATTTTTTTCTGCTGTAACCAACCGCAAGATGGCTGTAACTGTGTTTCCCCTCAATAGGGATAAAACACACGGGGCAGTTTTCCGACCCAATAAGTTCTTTATGCTTTTTCATAAACATTTCGGGATAAAATGTAATTCCCATCCCCTTACAGGCAAGTGAAAAAAGAGTTTCAATATTTTCGGTTTCAATTAAAATATTTATTTCATCTTTTACCATTTTTAAATGCTCATCTGCAACTCTTCTTACACGGTTATCGCGGGTAAGCATCAGAAAATCTTCATTTTTAAATATTTCGGCATTTTTTTCTTCTTCAAAAAAAGTAGGTGTGTAGTCAAAAAACTTTCCCGCAATTACCTTTGGCACCACAAGATAAAGTCTTTCTTTATAAAGGTCAATCACTTCAATATCGGTGGCTTTTTTTACATCTGCACCAATGTAAAGATCAATATGCCCTCTCATAAGATAATCTTCTAAAACTCTTGAGTTGTTTTCCACAACAGAGAGTTTAATAAATGGATTTTCTTCTTTGAAAAGAGGCAGAATTTCAGGCAAAAATGCCGAACCTCTTGTATATGAGATACCAATTCTCAGTACGCCCTGCCCTTCACCTTTAAGGTCTGCCATTTCGTTTTCCATTTCTTCTTTTAAAGTAAGAAGTTTTTCTGCATATTTATATAACACTTCTCCTGCATATGTAAGCGAAAGCCCTCCTGTGCGGTCAAACAGTTTTGTACCAAATTCTTCTTCTATTTTTTTAATCTGATTACTAAGCGACTGTTGAGATACATGTTCGCTTTCAGCAACTCTTGTAATATTTTTTTCCTGCGCTGTGAGCATAAAATATCTTAAATTCAAAAAATTAATCACTACATCACCTCAAGATTGTTTTTTGTTAATTTTACCACAACCATTTAGTTGTGTCAAGGTTAATAATAATAGTGTTTTACATTTGTCCCGATTTATCTTATAATATCCTTTGGTTAACCTAAAGGAATATAAAAAATGTATAAAAAAATAAAAGATTTTTTTCTTATAACATTAGGCACAATTTTAACCGCTTTGGGAATTTACTTTTTTAAGTTTCCAAACAACTTTTCTACAGGCGGAGTCAGCGGTATATCGGTAATTTTAGGTGCACTTTTCCCGAATGTTTCAACCGGTGAATTTGTTATGATTATTAACTTTTCACTTCTGGTTATCGGATTTTTATTCTTCGGAAAAGAGTTTGGCATAAAAACCGTGTATTGCAGTTCACTTCTGTCAGTAGTTATCTATTTGCTGGAAATTGT
Source organism: Clostridia bacterium (assembly GCA_045660065.1). GTDB lineage: Bacteria > Bacillota > Clostridia > RGIG6154 > RGIG6154 > RGIG2094. The sequence continues at coordinate 27,930 of JAZRDC010000001.1, read as the reverse complement.
ATATCCACTGTCAGCACCTCTTACATCAGAGCCTACGCTGGATATTGTATTTGCAATTGTTCTCCCCGCTTTGGGAAGCGCTTTATTATTTAATTCAGATGCCTCAAGTGGCGGAACAGATATAATTGCAATGATTATTAAAAAGTTTTCAGATGTAAACATATCAGCAGGTTTGTTCTTTGCAGATTTTATTATCGTTTTAGCAACACTTCCTGTGTTTGGACCTGAAACTTTTCTTTATTCATTTTTAGGATTTGCCGCAAAAGTTGCTTTTGTGGACAATTTCTTAAAAAGTATGAATGCGTCAAAATATTGCACAGTAATAATATCACCTGAATATTTGGATCAGGTAACAGATTACATAACAAACAACATACATAAAAGTGCAACCGTGAGCACCTCTTATTCAGGGGCATACAATCACGAGCAGAAAGCACTCTTGTTGGTAGCATTGAACAGAAAACAAGCCATCGCTTTAAGGGGATTTATTAAAGAGTTAGACCCCATGGCTTTCATTGTTATCAACGGTACTTGTGATATATACGGTAAAGGCTTTAAAGAGCCCGTATAATATAACCTAACAACACTAAACAACCGCAAAGCATTTGCTTTGCGGTTGTTTAGTTATATTTAAAATTATTTATTTTTCGCCTGTTCAAGTTTAATCATACGACGGTTTTTAACATGGTCTTCCATCGGTTTAATATCGCCTGCCGCAGTAAGTGCCATTCTTGTAAAGAGCGGTCCGAAAATTTCGTAAATCAAAACTGCAAACAATGTAATGTTTCTGATCAGTGCGCCCTCACCAGGAAGGTTTGCTGCCGCAATTGTGCACATACCAAGTGCAACGCCTGCCTGTGGGAACAATGTAATACCAAGATATTTGCATATTTCAGGACTGCAACTTGTCGCCTTTGCACTTGCATATGTACCAAAATATTTACCGAGGCAACGGAACAAGATGTATACAATTCCGATTATAACTATTGCCCAATCCATAAATACTCCAAGTTCAAGTTCTGCACCGCTGATTACAAAAAACAAGGCAAAAAGCGGTGATGTCCATTTATCAGATCTTTCCATAAGATCGTGCGAAAGAGAACATATATTGCAAAATACCGTACCTAACATCATACAAACCAAAAGTGCTGAAAAACTGATGTGCACAGGCCCTACATGGAAATCAATCATTGAAATTGAAACTGTTAAAAATACGAATGCGATTGTAAGATTGAGTCTGTTTGTGTTTGAATTAAACAATTTTTCAAGTTGGGTTAAAAGCCAACCCATAATTGCACCAAGAGAAAGTGAACACACAATTTCAACCAATGGATTTACAATAATTGAAATCATATCCACAGTTCCTGACACAAGTGTTTTTGCAACACCAAACGATACTGCAAACACAATCAATCCAACTGCATCATCTAAAGCAACTATCGGAAGCAAAAGACTTGTAAGAGGCCCTTTGGCTTTATACTGTCTTACAACCATCAATGTTGCCGCAGGTGCAGTAGCAGTTGCAATAGCACCAAGTGTTATTGCCTGCGAAAGTGTTAATTTACCAGGCATAATTTTAACTAAAGCAAATAGCGCAAGGTCTACTAAAAGTGTTGCGGCAAGTGCCTGAAAAATACCGATTACCAATGCCTGTTTACCTGTTTTTTTAAGTTCTTCTGTTCTGAATTCACTGCCGATTGAAAATGCAATAAAACCGAGAGCAACTTCTGAAATAAGTGAAAGTTTTGAAACCATTTCATGACTTGAAAAGCCCAAACCTTCAATACCAAGCGCTCCTACGCAATAAGGACCGATTAATACCCCTGCGATTAAATACGCAGTAACTGACGGTAATTTTAAAGGTTTAAATGCTCTTGTCATTAAAAGTCCTGCTAAAAGTGCGATTGAAACTGATAATAAAGTACTCAAAAACAACATCTCCTAAAAAATTTTTCGCAAAGAAATCACCGCAATTAATGCGGCGATTCCCAAAACCTAAAACATTCTATCACAATCAGATTAAAAATTCAAGAGTTAATTTTAGTTTTTTAATATTTATTTTAATGTTTTAACAAATGTATACGGTATCATTGTGCCATCTGCTGACCATACAAAGAATTTAATCATATTTGTTTTTGGTGCAGTTATTTCAAACACATATTCACCCTCAATTGTTTTTGCAGGAACTGAAACATTTTCTACTCCTACTTCAATGAGTTTATTTCCTGCATCATAACAGGCAACATAAACTATTGCATTTGCGTCTTCTGCCTTTAAATTGTATACATAGGTTGTAACTTTAAAACTGTCATTTTTAATATTGTCAACACTATATGATGTTACACCTACCTGATTTCTTTCTGCAACTTCCATTTCCGGGAGAGTTTTGAAGCAGAATGTGTCAGAAATGAGTTGACTTCCCTTTGAGCAAATCGCTTTCGGAATTGTTGTAACTCTCCAGTAATAAGTTTTATCACTTTCAAGTTCGGCAATTAATTTGTGTGAAAGGCTGAATAATTCCGCATGTTCAATTATATCAGAGAAATTTTCATCTGTAGCCACGTCTAAAATGTATTTTTGTGCACCGTCAACTGCAGTCCACTGAATTGACAAGTCTTTTGAAGAAATTGCCACATCTTTTGTGTTAACAGGGCTTACTGCTCTTGCTTTGGCATTGATTGTATAATCTTCTTCATCCAAAAGACCTATTTTTTCAAACGGAATTGTTTCAAAGCCCGGAATGTGCTGTCTGATAGCATCGTAAGTTGCCTCGTCTGCAAAAGATTTACCTGCAATCGGATTTTGTGCCGCTGTAAGACTAACATTATTTACATAAACTGTGTTAACCTGACCTTTACTGCTCTTATCACCCGGTTGACCCATTGCAACTCCGCCTGTGTTAATCATAATGTTATTTTCAAAGTAATTGTCTTTACTTGCAGCCAAATATTCGTTAAGATTTAATTTTGAACCATATGAGTCGTAATAATCAGTTGGAATATTACAGGTTTTAGCCGCTTTTACTTTGTCCATACCACTTGCAACCAACTCGTTATATTCATCAATTCTCTGTTGCATTAAAATCGCCCAACGTTTTAAGAGTGGATAACGTTCTGCATACGGGCCTTCTAAAGCATTAAATCCGCTTCCAGGCTTTAATTTTGCAGTCATTGAGCCATATTCAAGTGAGCCTACTCTCCATCTTACAGAGCCATTTCTTGACTGTGTAAAGTAGTTTGCATTACCACTTATAATATTTGCCTTTGTTGTGTTATTCATTAAGATATTATTATAAATTGTGTGTTCGCTTCCGTTGTGAAGTTGTACCCAACCGCCGTCTGATACGATATTGCCGTAAGCATAATATTCTACTGCCATATCATCAAAATAAATTCCTCTTGGTTTTGGCGGTGCATCGTGGATATAATTATATCTTATGTGATTTGCACGTCTGAACAGGTTGTTTCCACCGATATACATAGCACCCGAATCTTCTACAACAGTAGGACCACCAACAATTTCGTTGTATTCAATAACTGATTCTGTTGTGCTTGTGCTTATGCAAGAGCCTTTATTGTTTGAAATAAAGTTATGACTTGCAATCATACCTGTTCCGCTTAAAGAAATGCCGGTAGTATAGTACATAACATTATTCTGTGCAAACATATACTGAGGTGTAAGAGTTTTTGTGTATTCGTCATTTTCTGCAAGTGAAATACCTTTTCCTGTTAAATTTTTAAAGTAGCAGTCAATAACACCTGAATATGTACCTCTTAAAGTTACACCTGAACCAACATTTTCAAAACTGCAATTCTGGATAATAATATTTTTATTTTTTTGGTCTGTAAAGTTAATAGCAGCGCCTCTTGCATGTTCAAACTCAATTCCATTGATAATCATATTCTGAACATTGGTAAACTGGAATATGGTAGAAGCTGATGTTGCTAAAACAATATTTGCATCAGATAAATCCTGTGTAGGATAAAGATAGAGTTTACCTGTGTTTCTGTCTAAGAACCATTCACCCGGAGCGTCTAATTCTTCTAATACATTATAGTAATAGAAAGTGTTTCCTGCCTTATACTGGCAACCCCAGTTAAGACCTGTTTTAGTTCTTATACTTCCGTTTTCAGGATGGAATTCTGAAATGTTAAAATGATTTAATGTCCATTCATCATAAAATCTGCCGTAAACCCAGATATCGCCTGTATTTACCCATGAAAATGGTCTTAAATCTGTAATACAGAACTGAATTCCCTGGTCTTTGTCAATGATTTCACCTGCTGCTTCATTATTTGCAGTTGCACGTTTTGAATAAGGTCTTGCAGGACCTACATTTGAACCAACCGCAATACTGTTATAACCTGAGTCAATAACACCTGTTGTTCCGTCCTGTTCAGGACCAGTATATTTTTTCATAGTTGTTGTTTCTGAATTTGGCCATCTTGCAAGTTGATATGTACTTTCGCCTACAAACAAAATAGGTGAATTTGATGTAGTGATTGTGCCATAGTTTGTAATTCCCTGAGAAGGAAGATCGACAACCAAAATATCATCTATAACAGTCGGGTCAAGTCTTTGAATAATATCTGTATCAGAAATTTTTTCAAAGGCTTTGCCATCAATTTTACTTCCGCCTGCAAACACTACTTTTTCATCTTTGTAATTTGTTATAATGAATGGATCTTTGTATTCTGCCGCAACATTTGAAAGTACAATTCTGTCGCTTATCGGATATGTACCTTCTCTTAAAACATAAGCGATACCTGTTTTAGGTGGATTTATCTTTATGGCTTTATTAACTGTCTTAAATGGATTTGCAAATGAGCCATCTCCTGTTGCGTCGTTACCATTTACCACGTCAATATATACATTTCTTCTTCCTTCAACTGATGCAGGTCTGATTACCGGCATTTCATCAGGAAGTTCTGCGCGTTTTTCAAAAAACAAATCTTTTACTGTTGTTTTTGTTGCTTTGGGGAATGTTGTGGGAAGATTATAAAGTTCATCTAACGGACCCACAGCAGATGTACTGTCTTTAGTCAGGTCAAGTTGCTTTACATAGTTAGTTTTGTTTGCCTGAAAATAAAGAGTGTAAATCCCCGGTTCTCCTGAAATTTTCAAAGTATGGGTAAATGTGCCGTCATTTTTAGCATCAAATTGCCCATAGTTTTCAACTACAGGATTATCAATTGAATGTTTTTCAATATCCTGCTGGATTTTCCCCGGTCTTAACAAATAAAATGTTGTGCCATAAGCCCTACCTGCAAAAACATTTCCCGACAAAGTAAGCATTTTTGTTTGTGCGTTGTATATTGCTTCAACACGCGCACTTCCTGCCCCTTCTGCCATACAAGGAACTGAGAAGCACAAAACAAGTATGGTTATTGCAATAATCAAAGATAATATTTTTTTCATATAATTCCCCTCCACAGTAATCCCATTATAGTTTAATTTTATCATAATAGAGATAAATTTGCAATAAAAACAAACTTATTTTGCAAAAAAAAGAAACACTTCAAAAATTTGAAGTGTTTCTTTAATTTTATTGAATTGTTCTGACAAATGTATAAGGAACCATATTTCCCTGTGCATCCCATACAAAGAGTTTGATTTTCTTTGTACCGGCGGCTGTGAAGTTAAATACTATTTCGTTTGTAAATGCACTTTCAAAGGAGCCTGATACCACATTTTTATTCGGTTCTGCCGGATTGTTGGCCGGAATATTTACAATCTGACTCTTTGTAGAAATAAGTCTGTCCTTTTCGTCGTAACATGCAACATGAATTGTTGCACTCTTTTCAGAATCTGTTAAGTTATAAGCATAAGTTGTAACCTTAAAGTTGTCTTTTGACATATCGTCAACCGAGTAAACTGTTACGCCAACCTGATTGCGTTCAGCTGATGCGCTTTCCACCAAAGTTTTAAACTTAAATGTATCTGAAATTTCTACTTCACCTGTTGCGCACATTGCAGTAGATGTGCTTGTAACTCTCCAATAATATACTGTTTCACTTTCAAGACTTGTTTCTACTTTGTATGAAAGATCATAAGTTGTAGCAGATTCTAAAATGTTTTTAAATTCAGGATCACTTGCTATTTCAACAGTATATTCCTGTGCACCTGTAACTGATGCCCACTGAAGCGACAAGTCTTTTCCTGAAACTGAAACATCTGTTGTGTCAATTGGACTGATTGAGTGAGTCTTTCCGTTTTTAACATAATAATCTTCGCTTAAAAGTCCGACTTTTTCAAACGGAATTGGTTCAAATCCCGGAACATAAGATGCGGCTGCCTCATTATTGTATTCAGAAGCATAGTCTTTGTCAGGGAACGGATTTTGATCAGATGTAAGGTATACGTTATTTCTGTCAATTGTTCCGATAAAACCTGATTTATCTGTATTTTTGTGTTCGCCCGATGTTGTATATTTATGTGGCAAAGTATACTTACCACTGCTATTCTTTGGCATATCAATTACATTTGTGCCGCAGTTAACCATAATATTATTTGCATAAAAGTTATCACGTGCCGCACTTAAGTAATCGTTAAGGTTAACTTGTTCAGTTTTTGTTTCTGTTACAGTTTCTTTTCCCCAAGGAATTTGCACACCCCAGATTTCTTTATAAATCTGTTTCTCATAAGTGTAGTCCCAGGTGTGAGTATATGGTGAATTTATGCTTGAAGTTTTAGCAGCAGCTGAAGTTTTGCCGTTTGCCTCATATTCATCAATTCTCTGGTACATAAGTTCTGCCCAGTTTTTAAGAAGCGGATAACGCTCTGCATAAGCACCTGTTAAAGTATTGGCAGTTTCATCGCCGCCATAGCCTGCACTCTTTTTAAGTTTTGCAGTAAATGAACCATAATTAAGTGCACCTGTTACAACAACCACTTTTTCTTTTAAATCAATTTCAAAAGGTAAATTCATTATTTACTCTCCTTTTCAAGAGTTTCCCAGATGCCTGCCATATACATAGCACCAAGTGCTCTGTCATAGAGGCCGTATCCCGGTTTTCCCGTTTCTCCCCATATCATTCTTCCGTGATCAGGACGAAGGTATCCTTTAAATTCTGTATCGTGATATGCTTTTAAGATTTCTACAATATCTAAAGAACCGCAAGCTGACAAATGTCCGCTTTCTTCAAATGAGCCATCTTCTAAAATTTTAATATTTCTTACATGGGCAAAATGAATTCTGCCCATAGCACCATATTTTCTTACCATAGCAGTGTAGTCGTTAAATGTTGCACACCCCAAAGAACCGCTGCAAAGGGTAAGACCGTGGTGGGAATCATCATATAGCGCTAAAAATCTGTCAATATTTTCCTGGTTTGTAATAATTCTCGGAATTCCGAAAATATTCCACGGGGGATCGTCCGGGTGAATTGCCATATTAACATCACATTCAGCCGCAACAGGAATAATTTCTTTTATAAAGTATTCAAGGTTTGCCCACAAACCCTCTGTTCCGATTTTTTTGTATTCTTCAATAAGACCTTCCATTTCTTCGGGGGAATATGATGCATCCCAGCCCGGAAGAGTCATTTTTGTAGGGTCCATTTTGTCAACGTGTTCTTTGTAATAAACAAGAGCATTTGAACCATCGTAAAGAGGCTGATCAAGACGGGAGCGTGTCCAGTCAAAAACAGGCATAAAGTTGTAGCAGATACATTTTACACCAACTTCTGCAAGTCTTTTTATGTTTTCCTTGTAGTTATCAATATAACGCTGATAATCACCGCGTTTTAATTTAATATCTTCATGAACGGGCACACTTTCGATTACTTCCATTTCTAAGCCATTAGCGTTTGCCTGCTCTTTTAATTTAAGTATATCTTCTCTTGGCCACACTTCCCCAACAGGCACAGAATATACTGCAGTTACAACGCCCGTCATACAGGGAATTTGTCTTATATTTTCTAAGGTAACAGGGTCATCTTCCCCGTACCATCTGAATGTCATTTTCAAATCAATTGCCTCCAACCTTTACTTCTTTACCATTTGATTTTGCACTTTCATACATTGCAAAAACTCCATACATAGTATTTTTAACATCCTTTGGCGAAAAGTATTTGTTTTCATCATAAAAATTCTTTAAAAGCCCAATGTGTCCTATTCCCCAATAATCTTTGCCAAGAAATTCCTTTGAATTTTCTGCAATTAATTCTTCGTTTAAATAAAGTTTATCCCCTTTTAACAAAAGAGTGTCATTTTCAAAATTTATTTCAAACTCGGGTTTTGTGCTTGTTCCGTATGCATTTGACGCAAAGAACAATGCATCTGCTCCACATTTTAATTTTAATCCTGCAACAAACGTATCTTCAACTTCAACATCAAGTGCAAAATTCATCATATTTGCTTTTAAAGACTCAATTCCGCCCATAATATAATCAAAATAATCAAAGGTATGTATTGCCTGATTTATAAGCACTCCGCCACCTTCAGTCGCCAACTTGCCATGCCAGGCATCACTGTAATATTCTTTTGTTCTTTTCCATGTAATCTGACATTTTGCGGCATTTATCCTGCCGAGTTTGCCACTTTCTACAATTTCCTTGGCTTTTTTTATACACGGAGTTAATCTGTTTTGAAAAACTGCGGCTACTTTATCTGAATTTTCAAGTTTTAAAAGTTCGTCCATTTCTTCTTTCTTCATAACAAGCGGCTTTTCACAAATCACAGATTTACCTTTGCTTAGTGCTTTTTTAATCATTTCAAAATGAAGATAATGGGGCGTGCAGATATGAATGCCGTCAATCTTTTCATCCTCAAGCATTTCATCAAAATCACCGTATACAACAATATTTTCATATTGTTTTTGCGCCTCTGTCAGTTTTTCATTATCAATATCGCAAACTGCATAAAGTCCTGCTTTTTCAACACTCAAGAGTGCCTCTGCGTGAGTTTTCCCTATTGCTCCAAAACCTACAATACATACATTTTTCATTATCAGTTAAACCCTTTCGTTTTAAGGAAGTTGTAACTTTGTTCCAATGATTCAAGAGAATTTCCTGTTATGTAGTCTGAATCCTGTTCAACAAGTGCAAAACGCACACCCGCCTGATCGCAGGCATCAATTATGCCGTCCCAGTCAAGATTACCGCTTCCCACTTCGCAAATCTGCGGGGTTCTCATATTTTCAAGATTTACTTTAAAATCCTTAAAATGAACTGCCATTGCGCGTTTTCCAAGTTTTTTGATTTCTTCAGCAGGATTTTTTCCGCCCACCTGAACCCAGAATGTATCTACAATAAAATTGCAGATTTCAGGATTTGTTTCCTCAACAAGTATTTCCCAGAAAGTTTTATCACCAATTCTGACGAATTCCTTTGAATGATTATGGTAACCAAAGTACATATTTTCTTTTTCCAAAGTATAACATATATTGTTCACAAATTCAACAAATTCTTTTGCGGCATCGGCATTTACCATACTTTCATTTAAAGCCGCACCAAGTCCGCACAAATCACATCCTAAAATTCTGTTGTATTCAATAACTCCTTCAAGGTTTTCTTTAAAATCCTGATATCTTTTGTGAGTTGTTACAACTTTTAAACCGTAGTTATCAAGAATCGGTTTCATAATCTTTGCTTCTAAAGGACAGCCTGAAATCTGCACAGTTTTGTAGCCGATCTGAGCAACCTTCTTGCAGGCACTGTCAAAATCCTCAGGTGTTGTTAAATAATCTCTTATTGTATAAAACTGTGCACCAATAATTCTTTCCATCAATATGTTCCCTCCGTATCTGAAACTGTTGTTTTTTGTTCTTTTTTCACCTTTGAATTCTTAATTTTTTCCTGCAGAAGTTCATAGAACTTATCGTCAGGGAAATTGTTAAGGTCAACAGTTTCACCTGTCCACGCACTAAGATGCATCGCATTTGAAATTGTAAGTCCCCTGATCCCTTCTTCGCCCGGTGCTAAAAGTTTAGTTCCGTTTAAAAGTGCGCTTGTGAAATCTCTGAAGATTCCAACATGCTGCAGATTTTCACCTCTTGCGGGAACATCACACATCCAATGTTCAATCCCACCGAATGGGTTTGTGTTGTTTTTGTTATGCTCGCGCTCTGATATAACATTTCTGTCAAATCTGATTTTGTCGTTTTCAACAACCAAATTACCCATATCGCAGGCAATTTCAAGTCTGTTTGTTCCTGGTGCTTCACCTGTTGATGTGATATACTGTCCCGAAATTCCGTTGTCATACTCCATAAAAGCAACAACTTCATCTTCTACTTCGATATTATAAAATTTTCCAAAGCCTGCTTTTGCATAAATTCTGTCAGGCATACCAAACATCCATTGCCACAAATCAAGTTGATGGGGATTCTGATTGATAAGTGTTCCGCCGCCCTCGTTTTTCCAGGTTGAACGCCATGTGCTTGAATCGTGATAAGCCTGCGGTCTGTACCAGGTTGTAATAATCCAGGTTATTCTCTTGATATTGCCAAGATATCCATTTTCGTACATCTTCTTTACCTGCTGATACACAGGATTTGTTCTCTGATTATACATTATTCCGAACAGACAGTCTGATTTTGCCGCCGCTTCGTTCATTTCCTTAACCTGCTTTGTATAAACTCCCGCAGGCTTTTCTGTAATAACATGAAGACCATACTCAAAGGCTTTTATAACAAGGCTTGGGTGGTCGTAATGATATACTGCAATAATCACCGCATCACAAAGTCCGCTTTTAAACAAATCTTCGGCATTGTCAAACACGGGGATTTCAGGATACGCCTCATTTACCGCCTTTCTTCTTGCCTCTGAAATATCGCAAACCGCACCGATTTCCATTCCTGGAACTTTGCCCTGCATAATGTTTCTTACATGGGTTGTTCCCATATTTCCATAACCTACAACACCAAGTCTTACCTTTGAAAGTTTTTTATTTTTAATAATTTTGTTAAGTTCATTAAATGCCAATGTAAAAGTCCCCTCTCCGCCCTCGGGCAAATCTTTCATCACATTTCCGTTTTCAAGTTCTGTAAGGCCTTTGAAATTACCTAAATGTGGCTCTAAACTTAAAAACGAATTATATCCGTTTTTGAAAAGTTTTTCTATTATGTACGGAACATTTCCGTCTCCCATACCTGCAGGAACAACTGCCTTATCTAAAACTCTTGCATCTTTAATGTGCATATAGGCAACATATTTTTCTAAAATATCAAATGCCGATTTTGTATCCTGACCGCACTGAACAAAGTTTGCGGGGTCAAACACCCCTTTGAAGTTATCGCAATAAAGATTATCCATAAGGTCTTTGCAGCGCTCTATGGTATCCCCGTAGATATCCTTTTCGTTTTCATGCAGAAGTATAACATCTTCAGATTTTGCATAGTCTATCATCTTTTTAAGTTGTTCAAAAACAACTTCTCTTTCATCTTCTGTCCAGTCTTCGCCGTCGTGATAAAAACTAAATATTCTTATGAATTTACAATCAAGCATTTTTGCAGTTTTTACAACTCTTTTGTAAAGTTTAAAATGAGCATCTAAATCATCTGTCAATTTAACTTTGCCTATTGGTGAACCGATTGAAGATGCCTTAATGCCTGCCTTGTCCATTTTGGCCTTTAAATCAGCCACTTCTTCATCATTAAGTTCTGAAATGTTTTTACCATCTATAAACCTTGGCTCGTAATATTTAATACCCAACTTATTTAAAACTTCAAACTGCACAGAAATTTCGCTTGAAATTTCATCTGAAAATCCGCTGATTTTATTATAAAGCATAAAAATCTCCCTTATATTATTTTAACTTATAGTAACACAATTTTTTTGAATGTTAAATAACAAAAATTGCGTTTTATATTGCAAAAATTGCGTTTTTATAATATAATTAGTATGGTGATTAATTTATGAACAATTTCTACTCTTTAGGCGAAGGAATAACTGATAATCCATCTAATCAGAATTTTTATTTGCACTTTCACGCAAATTACGAAATTTTTATGTTTTTAGAGGGCGACGCAACATATGTAGTTGAGGAAAATACCCACTCACTAAAGCCCGATGATATTATTGTCATCAGAAAACACCAGATGCACAGAATTTACCACAACTCTCCTGTCCGATACAGGCGTATCATTATTAACATTCACCCTGATTTTTTCAAGGCAGAGGATTGTGAAAAGTACGAAGAACACTTTATTTATCCTGAAAATTTTATCGGTAATAAAATTGATGCTGAAACTGTTCACAAAAGCGGTCTTTATGATGCAATTATGCGACTCAAAAAATATTCAGATAATTTTTCCAACATCAGATTACCTATCGTAAGAAGCACTCTTGTTGAAATTTTATATTTAATAAGCAACATTAAATCCTATTCAAAAGATGAAGCCGCAAACCCGCAACTTCAAAGCATAATTCAGTATATAAATCAAAATTTTACAAAAAGTATAACTTTAAAAACTTTGGAAAAGGAGTTTTTTATTTCCAAATATCATCTTTGCCACATATTCTCAAAGGCAACAGGTATGACGGTACATCAGTACATAACAAACAAACGCTTTACCTATGCAAACGAACTTATTAAAAATGGAAAAAACATTACCGAGGCGGCACAATCTGCAGGTTTTAACAACTACTCATCTTTTTACAGAGCATACAAAAATCAGTTCGGCACATCGCCTAATCAAAAACTTTTTACAAACCAGCCAACCGTTTATTGACTTTTTAAAAAAGCAGTTATAATTATACAGGATTTATAAAGGAGATTTACATATGAAAAAAGCAAATTCTTTAAAATCATTATTGCCACCTTTGTTTGTTATGCTTATCTGGGGTTCATTATATCCTATGGTAAAAGTTGGCTATTTTGCATTTGACATCAACACTTCATCTGTGGCTGACATATTGATGTTTGCGGCAGTAAGATTTGTAATAAGCGGAGTTATAATTTGCATTATTGCATTATTAAAAAAAGAAAAAATTAATGCCCCAATGTCAACAAATATTTTTAAGGTTGTTTTAATAGGTATTATAGCAATATTTTTGCACTATTCTTTTATATATGTGGGCACCGCTTACACAGACACTTCAAAGGCTGCCTTAATTAAACAACTTGGTACCCTTTTATATGTTTGTTTTGCATTTTTATTTATTAAAGACGAAAAATTCAGCAAATATAAAATCTTTGGGGCATTGATTGGTTTTGCAGGCATTATTGCCATTAACTGGACAGGAAAAAGTCTTTCTTTTTCAGTTGGTGATATTCTTATTATCTGCGCTTCTGTGTGCACAGTAACCTCATCGGTTTTAAGCAAATTTACTACAAGCAGTTGCTCATCTTACTGGATGACGGGAATATCTCAACTTGCAGGTGGAATACTTTTACTTATAACCGCAACTGTTATGGACGGTCAGGTGCCTGTGTTCACATTCAAAGCAACATTGGTTTTTATATACCTTTGCGTTGCATCAATAATCGGTTATATTATCTGGTATAACACTATGAAAAAAGTATCCGTTTCAAGGCTGTTTATAATAAAGTTCGCCGAGCCTCTGTTTGCCTGCATTTTCGGTGCAATTTTACTTGGTGAGAATATATTTAAAATCCAGTATCTTGTTGCATTTATTCTGATATCTTTGGGAATTACAATTGGAAATAAAAAACTGAGCGATTAAATCGCTCAGTTTTTTATTGTATTGCTTTATTTTTCCATTTTCCTATTCTATAGAATATTGTAGTAAGCAGTGCGCCTGTTATCCACGAGCAAAGAAGTGAAATCTGAATACATTCGCTCATTCCAAGTGGATTTTCGGGAGTTTTGGTCAGGAAAGAAATTCCATAAGCAAGTGGCACACGGACAACTACTGTTGTAATTAGTGAAATCCACATTGGTGTCATAGTATCCCCTGCACCACGCATAATTCCTGATAAACTCTGTGTTACTGCAACTGCAATGTAACCTACTGCTAAAATTTTCATAAGATAATAACTTCTGTCAATAAGTGCCGCAGTATCTGTAAACAAACCCATAAGGCCTTTACCAAAAACAAGAATTATTGCAGTAATTGTAGCAGAACAACCTACTGCAAGTAAAGTTCCCTGTTTTGCGCCTTTGGTAACTCTGTCATAAAGTTTTGCGCCAACATTTTGACCTGCGTATGTAGTAAGTGCAGTTCCGAATGAAAAGTTTGGCATCATTGCAAAACCATCAACTCTCATTGTAACTACGTTTGCTGCTATAAACTGCTCACCGAACTGATTTGTAAGGGACTGAACAATTATCATCGCTGATGAGAAAATTGCCTGAGTAAGACCTGACGGAATTCCGAGTTTTACAAGTGTTTTTACATATGAACCAACAGGTTTGAAAAACTTTATGCCAAAATCGAAAAATTCTGTCATTTTTGAAAGTTTAATTAAACATAAAATTGACGAAACAACCTGTGCTATAACTGTTGCAAGTGCCACACCTGCAACCCCCATATTAAGACTTGCCACAAAATAAATATCAAGTGCTATGTTGATTACCGTTGCAACCAAAAGATAAACAAGTGCTGAAACAGAATCTCCAAGACCTCTTATAATGCCGCTTAAAATGTTATAATACGCCATTCCCGCAATTCCCACCAATGAAATTGTAAGATAAGCGGTACAATCATCTAATATGGAGGCAGGTGTGTTAAGCATTTCCAAAACAGGTCTTATAAATGGCGTTGCCACTGCAATTAAAAGCAGACAGGCAATTAAAGTTACTGTTATGCAGTTTCCCACTGTGTAAGAAAGTTCCTGTCTTTTTCTTGCCCCGAAATACTGGGATACCATAATGGTTGCCCCTGCTGAAATTCCTATAAACAACACCAAAAGCATATTTACAATAGGCATTGCGCTCCCTACCGCTGCCAAAGCGTTATCACCAATAAATTTACCAACAACAATACTGTCAACCGTTGAGTAAAGTTGCTGTGCAATGTTTCCGATTAGCATAGGAAGTGTAAATGAGGCAATACTTTTCCAAGGTGAACCTACTGTCATATCAGTTGGTGCAAAAAGTTTTTTAAGCATTCTATTTCTCCTTTACTACCCAAAGATTTTCTATTCCGTAATAATTAAAACACTCAATGGCATTTTCATCAATTCTCTCTCCGCACACAACAGGTGCAACTGCAGGAGGGCAACTTAAAACCCCTTCTGCCAAAACTCTGCCAAGAGAATTTTTTACACTGATTTTCTCTTTATTCAAAAACATCGCCTGTCTTATTCCATAGACTTTTTCAGGTCTTAAAATTTCAGGCATTTTTGTTGAAACTGCTTGTTTTTGAGGAATTTTCCCAAACACATTTTCAATATATTCAAGTTTATCATCTAATGACGGTGTTAACATTAAAACCACAAAATCAGGATCTGCAAACTCACATTCTATATTGTTTTTTCTTAATTCATCTGCAAACTCTGTTCCCGTATAACCGTAAGATTTTGCCCTAATTGTAACTTTAAATGGCTCAGTATCCAAAATCTCAAAACCTTTTTTCTTGAGATTTTTCTTTAAATCACTTACTTTTTTAGCAAAACTTAAATACTTGTCCTTGTTTTCGCAAATATATTTGTTTGCCATATCCAAAGACTGTAAAATCAAATAAGAAGGGCTTGTTGAACCAAAAAGAAGCATTGCATTTTTAGCCTGATTTTTGTATCTTTCATCAAGTTTTTTGGAAATATGAAGATAACCTCCCCCCGTTAAAACAGGAAGCGTTTTATGGGCAGAATCTGCGCACATATCCGCACCTGAATCAATGGGATGCGTTTTATTTTTCATAAATTTAAGATATGCCCCGTGAGCGTTGTCCACAAGCAAGAGAATACCGTGTTTTTTGCACACGTCCGAAATGCCTTTTATATCTAAAATGTTACCAAGATAATCCGGGCTTGTTACATATACTGCAACAGGCTTAATCGCAGCCGAACTTATTTTTTCATCAAGTTCATTTGCATCAATTTCGCAGGACAAATAATTGTTTTTCCCAAAAAGCCACTCCACATCAAAATCCAGAAGCGCAGCCGCCGACAAAAATGCTTTGTGAGCATTTCTTCCTGCAAAAACAACAGGTTTTTCATCCTCTTTTCTTCCCGCAGTTAATGCAAGATAAAGCATGGCTTTAATTGAAAGAGACGAACCTTCTGCTGAATAAAAAGTATCTGCCCCAAAAATTTCTGATGCATTTTCTTCGCTTTCTTTGATTATTCCGTCTGCTTCGTAAAGGCTGTCCGCCCCTTTGATTTCGGTAATATCAAAATTTTCCGCACCCAAAAAAGACGAGCCTTTGTGCCCCGGCATATGGAGTCTCAAGCCGTCTTTTTCTATGTAATTTTTTACAAAATCACAAATAGGTGTTTTCATAATCTATCCTTTGTTAATTCACTAGTAACAAGTCTGAAAGAAAATTGCACAAATTGTGCTGATTTTATTCTTCCTCAAACTCATTTGCAACTGCCAACATTATCGCACATTCCATTCGTTTCTTAAACAGATCGCAACCATACTTGTATACACCTTTGATTGAGCCTGTGGAATGATACGCATTTGCCGCACATCCGCCTGAGCAATAAAGTCTTGCCCAGCAATCTTTACATTCTTTTCTTTCGTAAACATTACAACTTAAAAATTCATTCTGAATTTCTTTATTTGCAACACCGCCGAAAATATCACCAAGTTTGTACTTTTCATCGCCCACAAACTGATGGCAAGGATAAAGATCACCCCAAGGAGTTACCGCCATATATTCAGTTCCTGAGCCGCAACCTGAAATTCTCTTATAAATACACGGTCCGCCTTTTAAGTCAATCATATAATGATAGAATGCAAAAGGTCTTCCTTCTTTTTTTCTTTCAAGCATAAGTTCTGCCAGTTTTTCGTACTGCTCTAAAACAATTGGCAAATCCGCTTCTGTAAGTTCTGCTTTTTCGCCCGGAGCGCATACAACAGGTTCCATACTAAGTTCTGTAAATCCAAGATCAAGCATAACTTTAATATCTTCCAAAAAGTCAGGATTTGCGTGGGTGAATGTTCCTCTCATATAGTAATCCTTGTTGCCTCTTTTTTCAACAAAACGCTGAAATTTAGGAACAATTTTTTCCCAACTGCCCTGACCGTTATAGTCAACCCTGTAAGCATCGTGGATTTCTTTTCTACCGTCTAAACTCAAAACCACATTGCTCATTTCTTTGTTTGCAAAGTCAATAACTTCGTCATCAACAAGCACACCATTGGTTGTAAGGGTAAATCTGAAGTTTTTGCCGTGATCTTTTTCAACGCTTCTTGCATATTTTACAAGGTCTTTTACAACCTGCCAGTTCATTAACGGTTCGCCGCCGAAAAAGTCAACTTCCAGATTTGTTCTTGTGCCTGAATTTTCAATAAGAAAATCAAGTGCACGCTTACCTGTTTCAAAGTCCATAACTGCACGCTCACCATTGTATTTACCCTGACTTGCAAAGCAATACTCGCAGTTCAAATTGCAGGTGTGAGCAACATGCAGGCAAAGGGCTTTTACAACTCCTGCAGTTTTTTCTTTTAAAACCCCTGCCATAGGTTCAAATGTATCTTCGGTAAAAAGACTGCCTTCTGCCTTTAACTCTGAAATCTGATCATAGCAATCTTCAATTTCTTTAATATCTACATCTTTATATTTTTCAGCCAAAGAAGAAACTATAAATTCTTTCGTTTCTTTTTCAAACAATTCAATAATATCATAGGCAATATCATCAACTGCGTGTACGGCACCCGAACACACATCCAACACGATATTAAATCCGCCAAGTTTATACTGATGTATCATTTAATCACCTTTACTTTTTCTCAAAAAAAGGACTGCCGCATAAAAGGGCAGCCCTGATTTGATTTTAATTATTTGCTTTCTTTGCTTTCGCATTTCTGGTTAGCAATACCACAACTTGTTTTGCAAGCTGACTGACATGATGTCTGGCATTCACCGCAACCGCCTTTTTTAACGCTTGAGCACAAATTACGAGTTTTGATTGTTTTAATATGTGTCATTTTAATAACCTCCGTTTGTCTTTTTTAATAGTATACCACTTTTTCCATTTAAAGTCAATGGAAATTTAATCAGATTTTAATAATACCGATTGATGAAATAAGGATTAAGATAATGCAAATCGGTGCTAAATATTTGATGATAAATGCAAATATTGCTTTTCTTTTGAAATTGCCTGTAAGTTCAACTTCTTCAATAACTGCTTTAGGCTTAATTACAAAGCCTACAAAAATGCAGGTAATAAGTGCAACAATAGGCATAAGTACGCTGTTACTGATAAAGTCAAAGAAATCAAGGAACTGGAGTCCCATAACTTTAACTTCAGCCCAGATGCCATATCCCAATGTTGACAAAAGACCTAAAATCACAGAGAACACTAAAACTAAAATACATGCAAGTGTTCTGTGAATTTTGCACTTATCGCAAACAATTGAAACAACTGTTTCCATAAGTGAAATTGAAGATGTTAAAGCCGCAAAAAGTACTAAAATAAAGAAGATTGCACCAATTACATGTCCGCCCCACATTGTGTCAAAAACCTGTGGAAGTGCGATAAACATAAGACCAGGACCTGCACCCAATGCTTCAGGATTTCCGCCTGAGAAAGCGAACACTGCAGGGATAATCATAAGACCTGCCAAAAATGCAATACCTGTGTCAAAAATTTCAATCTGTGAAACTGATGATTCGATGCTTACATCTTTTTTCATATATGAGCCGTATGTAATCATAATACCCATTGCCAATGACATTGAGTAGAAAAGTTGTCCCATTGCTGCAAGTACAGTTGATGCAGAGAATTTTGAAAAGTCAGGTAAAATATAATATTTTACACCTTCCATTGCTCCAGGCAGGCATATTGAATAAATTGCAATAAACAATGACAATGCAACAAGCACAGGCATCATAATTTTGCTGACTTTTTCAATACCTTTTTCTACACCTAAAAGTACTACAATCGCAGTAACACCAATGAAAATAGCAAACCAGAAAATCGGAGATGCTGTCTGTGATATAAAGCCGCCAAAATAACCATCTGCCGCTGTTGCAGCTCCGCTACCTGATGCAAAATCCCACAAATATTTCATTACCCATCCACCGATTACTGAATAGTATGGCAAAATAATTGCAGGAATAAGCGCTGCAAGCCAGCCTAAAAATGTAAACTTCTTGTTAAGTGATTTAAATGCACCAATGGCACTAAGTCCTGTTTTTCTTCCGATTGCAATTTCTGCGGTCATCAAAGCAAAACCAAAGGTTACTGCAAGAAGAATATATACAAGTAAGAATATTCCTCCACCATATTTTGCTGCCAAATACGGAAATCTCCAGATGTTTCCAAGACCTACCGCAGACCCTGCCGCCGCAAGTACAAAACCGAGTTTACCGGTAAAACTGCTTCGTTTTTCGTTGTTCATAATTTAATCATTCCCTTTTTAAAATACATTATCTTGTATATTGTACCATAATTTTACTTTTGTTGCAATACGATTTTTATTATTTCGTATAAGTTAATTCATAGTGTGCGTTATTCTCGATTTTTTCTCCGTCCACACCTGTTAAAAGACTTTCTTTGCCTTTGGTAAAGGCCCAGTAACTCTGATTTTTATCATAATCCGCTTCAATGCCATTTACAAATTTAATATAAAGTCCGTATGCACCTTTTTCCCCCGATACAAGGTTATGCTCAATCAGTGCATCACCAACTGTTTCTTTATCGGTTCTGACTGTAAAAGTAACCGCCTTTTCCTCAGTTATCACATCAACAAATATGGTTTTTGCACCGCTTCCGAACTCTTTATTTTCGGTATACATAGCATTTGCCCACAAGTCGGTTTTTTCTTTGCTTGTGCAGGAAAAAAGGCAAAAACTCAGTACAATAAGTAAAACTATGCTTATAATTCTTTTCATTGTGGCCTCCGACTATTTACCGATATTTACAATATCGCCCACACCGTCGAAAATATATTTAGGTCTGTATGGGAATTTTTCAATGTTTTCTCTTGATGTTACCCCTGAAAGCACTAAAATTGTATCCACATTAGACTCAATTCCCGCAATGATATCTGTATCCATTCTGTCCCCGATAAAAGCAATTTCTTCACTGTGGCAATTAAGTTTTTTAAGTCCGTGGCGAAGCATCAGCGGGTTTGGTTTTCCTACAAAATACGCTTTTCTGTCTGTTGCGATTTCAATTGGTGCGATTAAAGATCCTGTTGCTGGCATAATTCCCTTTGCAGTAGGACCTGTAATATCAGGGTTTGCACCGATTAATTTTGCACCTTTTAAAACAAGTTCAATCGCTTTTTCGATTTTTTCAAAACTGTATGTTCTTGTTTCGCCAACAACAACATAATCAGGATTTACATCATTCATGTAAATATGCTGGTCATAAAGTGCTTTTGTAAGCGCCGCCTCACCGATAACATAGGCAGTACAACCGGGATTCTGACTGCTCAAAAATGCCGCAGTTGCCATTGCACTTGTGTAAAAATGGTCAGGTGTAACTGAAAGACCCATACGCTCCAACTTCATACTCAGTTCGTGAGGGGTTCTTTCAGGACTGTTTGTTAAAAACACAAACTTTTTGTCATTATCCTGCATCCAGTTTACAAATTCGTGAACGCCGTCTAAAATCTTTTCACCGTGATAGATAACGCCGTCCATATCACATATAAAACCTTTTTTATTCAAAATCTGTTCCATATTTTTCTCCTTAAAACATATTTACCTAATTATAACACATTTTAAAGATTTTATCAACTTTATTTTATTAAAGCTGTTTTTGCCAATAATTTTCACAAATTTGCTTGAAGTCAGGAACTGTTTTGTGTTATTATATAACAAAGAAATATTTGGAGGAATGAAAATGTACAAAATCGGTCTTATCGGTGCAGGACATATTTCTATTGTGCACCTTAAAGCTTTTACAAAAAATCCTGAGTGTCAGGTCGTGGCAATCGCAGACCTTAATCTTGACCTTGCAAAAAAACGTGCAGAAGAATTCGGCATTGAAAATGCCTATGCAGACTATAAAGAAATCTTAAACGACAAATCTATTGATGCAGTAAGCATTGTAACACCTACTTTTACTCACAAAAACATTGTGCTTGAAGCATTGGAAGCAGGCAAAGATGTTCTTTGTGAAAAACCACCTGCCCTTAACGCAGATGAAGTGAGATTGTGTGAAGAAGCTGCTAAAAAAGCAGGCAAACTTTTAATGTTTGCTATGGTTTGCCGTTTCAGAAGCCAGATTCAGTATTTGAAAAAATATATCGCTCAGGGCAAAATGGGAAAAATTGTATCAGGTGAATGTGCAAGAATTTTCCGTTGCCACGGTTTTGAAGGTTGGTTTACAAGCAGAAAAAGAGGCGGCGGTATTTTAATTGACAGCGTTATCCACGAACTTGACAATATTTTGTATTTAATGGATTATCCAAAGCCGAAAGCAGTTATCGCAAGTCAGACATTTGTTAACTCTGATTTACAGTCAAGACTTCAGAGTGCAGGTGCTTTATGGACATCTGAAGACAAAAACAAATACGAAACTGATGTTGAATCTGCAATTTCAGGTTATGTTACTTTTGAAGATGGTACAGGTCTTTATGTTAAAGCGGCAGGTACTCTTAACAGTGTTAACACAGGCAATTACGTTGATATTTCAGGTGAAAAAGCCGGTGCAAGATTTGAAGGCACTAATGCAGAACTTAAAATGCTTGAACTCACTGACGACAATTATTTTGTTGAATCTACACCTTGCCTTAAAAAACCTGATGCATATCAGGACGAGATTGACCATTTCATCAACTGCTTAAAAGGCGAAGAATGTATTATCAAACCATCTGAAGCAGTTATATTGATGGAAATCATTGACGCAATGTATAAATCAGCAGACACAGGTCTTCCTGTTATATTCTAATAGCAAAGAGGATGCGAAATCGCATCCTCTTTTTTTATTAAAATATTGTTTTCTTAACTATTTCGCCTTTATTTTTTATTCTCATATGTCCGTTTTCAATATAATCTGCAAGTGCTGTCGGGCCATACTCAGTTTTATCTTCATACCCTTCATACAACTGCTTTGCAAGTTCTTTTATTTCAGATGCAGTTTTGTTTTGCATATACCCTTCATTAAGTAAGCGGTTAAATTCCACATAATTAAGATTATGGTTTTTTTGCTCTGCATCAAATCTTTCTTTGTTCCAGTCCTCAAACTCAAAAGGTGTGTCAAAATCCATTTCTTCTATTTCGCCCATTTCCTTTAAGAAAATCTGCGCCATAACATGATATCCTTCAGGTGTAGGATGCATACGGTCATACTTTATAATCTCTCTTTTGCCAAGCAGTGGCAACATATTATCTTTGAAATTTACAACCTTGCAATTATATTTTTCCGCCATTTCAAGGTGGAATTTTGCACCATTTTCCAACGCTTGCTGATATGGTACTTTCTCTATTTCAGATTCTGAAACTTCATCATGAGGAGTAGTAAGACAGATAATCACCTCTGCCCCTGCATCTTTGCAATTCTTTATTATTTGCTCATAACTTTCTTTATGATTATTTATTAAACGCTGACGCTCACTTGGCGTTTCCTCTTTATCTGCCCATTCTTTTGTATAGAGATATTTCCCAAAATCGTTCATACCAAACATCAGCACAACATAATCAGGATTATAAATCAGGCATTCTTCGTACATATACTCCAAAGCCCTTTTTGCAGTACCGCCCGGCACTCCCATTGTATAACACTTGATTTTATGCTTCTTTTTTAAAACCTGATAAACTTCTGCTTCCCAAAGGCCCGATGCTGTAATACTGTCCCCCAAAAAGCATATTACATCTTTATCTTTAAACATTTTATCACCTTTTTTTCGTTTTTTATATTATAAATCCCCGACTTTCAAATGTCAATATCAAAGTTGGCAAAAGATATTTTTCAGGGATATAAAAATATTTAGAACGAGAAAACTGTGTCCAAAGGCGTATATAAATATGCTGAGTTTGGTGAAGTTTTTTCGCAGCAAAAAAGGAAATCCCGAAACAATTCGGGATTTCCTGTATTTTGGCGTTTTAGGACTTTTTAAATTTCCAAAAATTATTCACCTGAATAAAGATCTTTGAGTTTAAGCAAGTGATTATACTTGTCTTTTGCGATCTTTTCCGCTTCTGTGAAGAGTTCTTCTGCTCTTTCTGGGAACTTACGAGCAAGTGAACTGTAACGAACCTCGTTCATGATAAAGTCTCTGTATGATTCTGTAGGATCTTTTGAATCAAGTGAGAATTTAACTTCTGCTTCAGGATTGAATCTGAATGTATGCCAGTATCCGCACTTAACTGCGTTGTCGATAATCTTCTGAGTATCTGTCATACCGCCCTTGATACCGTGGTTGATACATGGAGCATAACCGATGATGATTGAAGGACCGTTGTAATCAACTGCTTCTTTGATTGCTTTAACTGTCTGAGCATTGTCATAACCGAGTGCAACCTGTGCAACGTATACATAACCATAACTCATAGCGATTTCAGCAAGGTTTTTCTTTCTGATTGGCTTACCACCTGCAGCAAACTGTGCAACTGCACCTGTTGGTGTTGCTTTTGAAGCCTGACCGCCTGTATTTGAGTAAACTTCTGTATCAAATACCATGATGTTTACATCTTCGCCTGATGCGATAACGTGATCAAGACCGCCGAAGCCGATATCATAAGCCCAACCGTCGCCACCGAAGATCCAAACTGCCTTCTTAGCGAGGTATTCTTTGAAGTCTAAAACTTCTTTAGCACCTTCGCATGGGCATTTTTCAAGAGCCGCGATAAGGTCTAATGTAGGCTGAACGTTAGCATCGATATCTTCATATGTTTCAAGCCATGCAGGAAGTGCTTCTTTAACGCCTGGGCAATCCATAGCAAGGAGCTGTTCTTTAAGTCTTGTTCTGATTCTCTTCTGACCTACTGCCATACCAAGACCGTGTTCTGCGTTATCTTCAAACAATGAGTTTGCCCAAGCAGGACCGTGACCTTTGTGGTTTACAGTATATGGTGTTGAAGGAGCACTACCACCCCAGATTGAAGAACAACCTGTTGCGTTAGAGATATATGATCTGTCACCACAAATCTGTGTGATAAGTTTTGCATAAGGTGTTTCACCGCAGCCTGCGCAAGCGCCTGAGAACTCAAGGAGTGGCTGACGGAACTGTGAGTTTTTAACATTGAGTGGTGCTGTTAAGAGTTCAGGTTTAACTGAAACTTTAACACCGTAATCAAATGCTGCCTGTTTTTCCATCTGTGTATCGATTGGTTTCATTGTAAGAGCAGATTCTTTTGCAGGACAAACCTTAGCGCAGTTTCCGCAACCTGAACAGTCAAGAGTTGATACGATGATACCGAACTCATAACTTTCCATACCTTTACCAATCATCTTCTTATGTGTAAGTGATGCAGGAGCCGCTTTTACTTCTTCTTCATTAAGAACAACAGGTCTGATTGCCGCATGAGGACAAACAAGAGCACACTTGTTACACTGGATACATTTTGTTACATCCCATTCAGGAACGTCAACAGCGATACCGCGTTTTTCGTAAGCAGCCATACCCTGTTCTAAGTGACCGTCTACCATACCCATAAATGTTGAAACAGGGAGTTTGTCACCAGCCTGAGCGTTACATGGATCTAAGATATTCTTAACATATGCAGGAACATCTTTTTCTGCTTTTTTATCTTCTGCTGCGTTTTTCCAGTCAGCAGGGATTTCAATCTTATGGATGTTTTCTGAACCTTTTGTGATTGCTTCGTGGTTCATATTAACAATCTTTTCACCTTTTTTGCTGAACTTTTTAACAACAGCGGCTTTCATATATTCAACTGCTTCTTCAAACGGAATAACATTTGCAAGTTTAAAGAATGCAGACTGAAGAACGATTGAAGTTTTGTTGCCGAGACCGATTTCTTTAGCAATACCGATAGCATCGATAGTATAAAGGTTAATGTCGTTTTCAGCAATATATTTCTTCATTTTGCCAGGGAGGTTTGCTGAAAGTTCGTTAACATCCCAAGCGCAGTTAAGAAGGAATGTACCGCCTGGTACTAAATCTTCTACCATATCGTATTTGTCAACATATGATGGGTTATGACAAGCAACAAAGTTTGCTTTGTTGATGAGATATGTTGATTTGATAGGTTTCTTACCAAATCTCAAGTGAGATACTGTAATACCGCCTGATTTTTTAGAATCATAAGCAAAATATGCCTGAGCAAAAAGGTCTGTGTGGTCACCAATGATTTTGATTGAATCTTTGTTAGCACCAACAGTACCGTCTGAAACAAGACCCCAGAACTTACAAGCAGAGTTACCTTCTGCTGATGTAACAGGGTTTTCAATTCTTGGAAGTGAAAGGTTTGTTACATCGTCTGTGATTGAAAGTGTAAATCCTTTAACAGGCTGATCAGCATCAAGGTTTTTGTATGTTGCGATAATATCAGCAGGGATAGTATCTTTTGAACCAAGACCGTATCTACCACCAATAATTTCAGGAGCATTTGCATTTCCTGCATAGCAAGCGCAAACATCCAAGAATAAAGGTTCACCGATTGAACCAGGTTCTTTTGTTCTGTCAAGTACTGCAATTTTCTTACAAGTAGCAGGTACTGCTTTTAAGAATGCTTCAACAGGGAATGGTCTGTAAAGACGAATTTTGATAAGACCAACTTTTTCGCCTTTTGCTGTTAAGTAATCGATTGTTTCTTCAATAGTTTCACAAACTGAACCCATTGCAACGATAACTTTTTCAGCATCAGGTGCACCGTAGTAGTTTACTAAACCATAGTTAGTGCCGATTTTAGCATTAACTTTGTTCATGTATTCTTCAACTACTGCAGGAACATTGTTATAGTATTCATTACATGCTTCTCTGTTCTGGAAGAAGATGTCAGGGTTCTGAGCAGAACCACGAAGTACTGGACGATCAGGATTCAAAGCATTGTTTCTGAATGCTTTAACTGCGTCCATATCTACCATTTCTTTCAAATCTTCATAATCCCAAACTTCGATTTTATCGATTTCGTGTGAAGTTCTGAAACCATCAAAGAAGTGAAGGAAAGGAACTTTACCTTTGATTGCAGCAAGGTGAGCAACAGCACCTAAGTCCATAACTTCCTGTGGGCTGTTTGAGCAAAGCATTGCATAACCTGTCTGACGGCAAGCCATAACGTCTGAGTGGTCGCCGAAAATGTTAAGAGCGTGTGATGCTACGCATCTTGCACTAACATGGATAACTGATGGTAAAAGTTCACCAGCCATTTTATACATGTTCGGAATCATAAGGAGCAAGCCCTGTGATGCTGTATATGTTGTGGTGAGTGCACCTGCAGCAAGTGATCCGTGAACTGCACCTGCAGCACCGGCTTCTGACTGCATTTCTACAACCTGAACAGGCTGTCCGAAAATATTATTTCTTTTTTCTACTGCCCATTCATCTGTTACTTCTGCCATAACTGATGAAGGGGTGATTGGGTAAATTGCTGCAACATCAGTAAACGCATATGACGCCCAAGCGGCAGCATTGTTACCATCCATGGTTTTCATTTTTCTTGCCATGATTTAATACTCCTCTCTTTTTTATGTTAATTTTTTTGTGTATAAACAATTAGCATATACGGGCAAAATAATTACTTTTACCCATTGTGTTTATTATATCAAAAATATTGTCCATTGTAAACACTTTTTAAAAAAATTTTATATTAAAACCACTGCTTATATTTTTGACTTTGTCTTTTAAATTTTTGCTTATAAAAACATCATTACTTTCAACGATTATGTACCCGAATTCATCCGGATTTTTATATATCTTTTCTGCCTTTTCTCTGCCCATTACAAAAATAGCAGTAGAAAATGCATCGCAAAGGGCCGAATTTTTTCCAACTACCGTAACCTGCGAAATTCCCGTATCTGCAGGATATCCTGTTTTGGGGTCTAAAATATGATGATAAACTTTGTCCCCGACCTTAAAATTCCTTTCATATGCACCTGATGACACCACTGCGCAATCTGAAATTTCAAGAGTTAAAAGCACATCCCCTCTTTGACCGTAAGGGTTTTGTATCCCAATGTTAAGCGGCTTTTTTTCACTGTATCCGTAGATATTCCCGCCAAGGTCAAGAATAAAATTTTTCACATTTTTCTCTTTTAAGCCTTTTGCAATTACATCTGTGGCATACCCTTTTGCAATTCCACCCAAATCAAGTTTAATTCCGCCGTTTAAGGCAACTTTTTTCCCATCAAACTCAAGGTAGTGCATCCCTGATTTTTCAAGTGCTTTTTTTACTTCTTCATTTTCAGGCACCTGAGGATTTTCAGCCTTTATCGCCCATAAATCTTTTAAATTTTTCAAACTTATATCAAATGCACCGTCGGTTTTTTCATAAAATTCTTTTGATTTATTTAAAATTTCTGCCATTTCCACAGAGGCTTTCCCGCCATTATTTTTATTAATGGTATACAACTCACCCGTGGTATCGTAACTGCTGAAAATCTTATCGAGCCTTTTAATTTCCTTTTCTGCAAATTCAAGATTTTTCTTACTTCCTGTTACTTTTACGCTCATTACAGTATCCATTGCAAAAAAAGTTTCAGATTTTAACTCTGTAAAATAATTCAGCACAGCAAATATGCAAACAACTACTGTTATAACTATCCAAAAAAGTTTTCTTTTCATAAAAAATCCTCCACATTTGATTATATCATATTCAAAAAATTTTTCAATTCTTTTTTGTTGACATTTACACAAAGTTTGCTTATAATAGCATTAATTATAACCCCTGCGGAGGCGATTAAAATGAAATGTAATTTAGAACATAAATGCGTTAAGGTTTATATACCTGCAAAAGAGCACATTCCTTTTTTTTATAAACTTGTTGACCTTATGGAACA